>DAOMFH010000502.1:0-1520 GCA_035429705.1 Actinomycetota bacterium | reverse complement strand
CCGTCGGCACGCTGTACCGGGGGCACGAGGGGATGTGGACCTGGGTCGCGCACCGAGTGACCGGTGTGGCGGTCTTCTTCTTCCTGCTCGTGCACGTCCTGGACACCGCATTGGTGCGCGTGTCCCCCACCGCATACGACGAGGTGATCGCCACCTACAAGACCCCCCTGGTGAACCTGATGGAGGTCGGCCTGGTGGGGGCGGTCCTGTTCCACGCGCTCAACGGCATCAGGGTCATCCTGGTTGACTTCTGGTCCAAGGGGCCGCGTGTGCAGAAGCAGACGACCTGGGCGATCGTGGGCATCTGGCTGGTGCTGATGGTTCCCGGCACCTACTTCATGCTCATCCACACCGTCGAGTCGCTGTTCGGGAGCACCTCATGAGCGTTCCGGCCCTCAGCCTCCCCAAACCCGCCCGCAGCGGCGGCCGTACGAACTACGAGATGTGGTCCTGGGTCTTCATGCGGGTCTCCGGCATCGTGCTGGTCTTCCTGGTCCTCGGCCACCTGCTGATCATGAACGTCCTGGACGGGGGTGTGCAGCGCATCAACTTCGCCTTCGTCGCCGGGCGCTGGAGCAGCCCGTTCTGGCAGATCTGGGACCTGCTGCAACTGTGGCTGGCGATGATCCACGGCGCCAACGGCCTGCGCACGATCATCAACGACTACTCCGAGCGTGACAAGACCCGCTTCTGGCTGAAGGTGGTCCTGTTGGTCGCCACCGTCTTCACCATCGCCCTGGGCACGCTCGTGATCTTCACCTTCGACCCGACCATCAGCTGAGGTAGATGATGCAAATCCACCGCTACGACGTCGTCATCGTGGGAGCCGGGGGCGCCGGCATGCGCGCCGCGCTGGAGTCCAGCACCCGCGCCCGCACCGCCGTGCTCACCAAGCTGTACCCCACGCGTTCCCACACCGGCGCAGCGCAGGGCGGGATGTGCGCGGCCCTGGCCAACGTGGAAGAGGACAACTGGGAGTGGCACACCTTCGACACGATCAAGGGTGGCGACTACCTGGTCGACCAGGACGCCGCTGAGATCATGTGCAAGGAGGCCATCGACGCGGTCATCGACCTCGAGAAGATGGGCCTGCCGTTCAACCGCACCCCGGAGGGGCGCATCGACCAGCGCCGCTTCGGCGGGCACACCCGCAACCACGGTGAAGCCGCGGTGCGCCGAGCCTGCTACGCCGCCGACCGGACCGGACACATGATCCTGCAGACGCTCTACCAGAACTGCATCAAGCAGGGCGTGGAGTTCTACAACGAGTACTACGTGCTGGACCTGATCCTGGCCGAGGACGGCCGTACCGCCGGGGTCGTCGCCTACGAACTGGCCACCGGCGAGATCCAGATCTTCCGGGCCAAGTCGGTGATCTTCGCCACCGGCGGCTTCGGCAAGGTCTACAAGACCACCTCCAACGCGCACACGCTGACCGGCGACGGCATGGGGATCGTGTACCGCAAGGGCCTGCCGCTGGAGGACATGGAGTTCTACCAGTTCCACCCGACCGGCCTGGC
>DAOMFH010000501.1:0-1524 GCA_035429705.1 Actinomycetota bacterium | reverse complement strand
TGAGGAGCGCACATGTCCGAGCACACCGACCCCCCGGCGACCGAGGCCGACGTGGCCACGGGGATCCAGGAGTTGTACGCCCGGCGGTTCCTGACCACTGACGAGGCCCGCGCCGAGAAGGTCGCGCGGTGGCATGACCAGGGTCGGCGCACGGCGCGGGAGAACATCGCGGATCTCGTGGATCCGGGCTCGTTCCTGGAGTACGGCCGGTTCGTCACCCCGGCGCAGGAGAAGCTGCGCGAGCTCGCGGATCTCGTCGTGCAGGCACCGGCCGATGGTCTGGTGGGTGGCACGGCCACCGTGAACGGCAGCCCCTGCGCGGTGCTGTCCTACGACTATCTGGTGATGGCCGGCACTCAGGGACTGCGCGGCCACTACAAGTCGGACCGGTTGATCGAGTTGGCCCGCCGGATGCGGGTGCCGGTCGTCTTCTTCGCCGAGGGTGGCGGCGGGCGCCCGGCGGACACCGACGTCCCGGTGGTCTCGGCGCTGGACGTCGGCTCGTTTGCTCTGTGGGGTGGCTTGGAGGGTGTGGTGCCGCGCCTGGCGGTGGTTTCGGGGCGGTGCTTCGCCGGCAACGCGGTCATCGCCGGCAGCGCGGATCTGCGGATCGCCACCCCGGATGTGAACCTGGGAATGGCCGGTCCGGCGATGATCGCCGGCGGTGGGCTCGGTCAGTTCCGTCCGGAGGAGATCGGGCCGGTGGACGTCCAAGCCGCCAACGGTGTGCTCGACGTCGTGGTCGACGACGAGCAGCAGGCGGTGGCGGTCGTGCGCCGGATTCTCGGGTACCTCGCCGGGCCGACCGACTCCCACACGGCCGCGGACCAGGCCGCGATGCGCACCGCGCTGCCCACCAACGACCGCGAGGCGTTCGATGTCCGCCAGGTGATCGAGACGCTCGCGGACACGGACAGCATCACGTGGCTGCGGGAGGCCTGGGCGCCGGAACTGGTGACCGGCTTCGCCCGGGTGGAGGGTCTGCCCCTGGGAGTGTTCGCCAATCAGTCGACCAGTCAGGCCGGGGCGCTGACCGCGGAGGCGTCCGCGAAGGCCGCGGACTTCCTGGAACTGTGCCAGCGGTGGGGGCTGCCGGTCGTGTCCTTCGTGGACACCCCCGGGTTCATGGTCGGCCCGGAAGCCGAGCGCACCGGCCTGGTGCGGCAGGCGGGCAGGCTGGTGTCGGTCGGGTCCCGGCTCAGCGTGCCGTTCATCGGGGTGGTGCTGCGGCGCGGCTACGGCCTGGGCGCGCAGGCGATGCTGGGTGGCAGCACCCATCGGCCGCTGCTCACGGTCGCCTGGCCGGACTCGCACCTCGCGCCCATGGGGCTGGAGGGTGCGGTTCGGCTGGCGATGGCCAAGGAACTGGCCGCCATGCCCGAACGGGAACGCGAGGCCACCGTCGCCTCACTGACCGCGGACTACCGCAAGCACGTGAACGCGCTGAACGCCGCGCGGTTGTTCGAGATCGACGACGTCATCGACCCGGCCGACACACGCTCGGTCATCGCCGCGACCCTGCGG
>DAOMFH010000500.1:0-1528 GCA_035429705.1 Actinomycetota bacterium | reverse complement strand
CTGTGGATGATCCGGCGGATGACCTGGGGACAACCTGTGCCGATCGGACCACAACCTGTGGATGAATCACATCGGTGTAACTACTACATGTGGTGGCAACCGTATGCGCCAGCGGTTCGTCACGCAAGCACTTCCGTCACAGTGTCGACCGGACGCGCCGGCTGCGCACACCAGCACGCATCAGCCAGTCGCTGGCAGCAGCAGCACCTCCCCCACTTGCAGCATATGACCGGCCGGCAGTCCGTTGAGGTCGCGGAGACGCTGAACCGTGCGCCGGGGATCCACCCCTGGCTCGACGGCAGCCGCGATACCCCACAGGGTCTGCCCGCCCTCCACCGTCCACGCTGGATGGGCCGCTGACTCCACCGGCGGGACGGCGGCCGCCGGCCGGGGGTCCGGCGCACGTAGCGACACCATCACTCGGGGCAGCAGCGCCGACAGCAGCAGCGTCAGGCCGAAGGCCGCGGCCAGCAGCATCGGCAGGCGCCTGGTCACCTCGAGCGACGCATCATGCGTCGCCGATGAGCCGGACGTCGGGCGAGCGGCGACCTCGGGGCGCTGCGGGAGTCGGGGCCGGACCCACGAGGCCGGGCGGGGGCTGACCATCTCGGGGGAAGCACTGATGGTGGCCATGTCACTCCTTCTCTCATTCGAACGGACGTTCATTCGGAACGCCTGTTCGATGTGTATCAGAAGGCTACGACACGTTTCCACAAATGTCGAACAGGTGTTTGATCCAGGCAGGATTCCTCGCTAGGCTGACATCAGATCGGCCAACACCGGCCGCCCGCATCCCCGTAGGAGGCACTCATGACGCCACCCGCCACACCCACTCCGGCAGAGTCTGGTTCGGACCCCAACGGCACCGTCACGGAACTGCCGGACCCGCCTGCCGGTGCCGACGGCCTCACCGCGCGCCAGCGCCGCATCCTCAGTGAGATCCGGCAGGCCGTGGAGACCAGGGGTTACCCCCCGTCGGTGCGGGAGATCGGCGAGATCGTCGGGCTCACCAGCCCCTCAAGCGTCAACTACCACCTCAAGGCGCTCGAGCGCAAAGGATATCTGCGCCGCGATCCGCACCGGCCACGAGCCCTCGAGGTGCTGCTCCCCGAGGAGGTGGACGCGACCGGCAGCGGCGATTCCCGCCCAGCCCCCCGCTACGTGCCCCTCGTCGGCAGGATCGCGGCCGGTGGACCGATCCTCGCCGAGCAGTCGGTTGAAACGGTGTTCCCGCTGCCGGCCGAGCTCGTCGGTGACGGCGAGTTGTTCCTGCTCAACGTGGTGGGCGACTCGATGATCGAAGCAGCCATCTGCGACGGCGACTGGGTGGTGGTCAGGCGCCAGCCGGACGCCAGCAACGGCGACATCGTGGCTGCCCTGCTCGACGACGAGGCCACGGTCAAGACCTTCAAACGCAAGGACGGCCACGCGTGGCTGCTCCCGCAGAACTCGGCCTTCGACCCGATCGACGGTGACAACGCCCAGATCCTCGGCAAGGTGGTCGCGGTCCTGCGGCGCATCTGACTAG
>DAOMFH010000499.1:0-1539 GCA_035429705.1 Actinomycetota bacterium | reverse complement strand
GCTCGCGTCGCCGGGCATCGCGTGAACAGGTCCCGCGAGGGCCACCGTTCTGGCGCGAGTTGCGCCAGCACGTCGCTGGCCGTCGTCTCGTGCCTGAGGTCACCCGGACTCACCGGCGTGCCGTCATTGCGCTTCCAGCCGAGTGCCGCCACCGCCTCGATGACGATATTCCCGGGCACGGAGTCGGGCAGCGACGTCCCCCACAGCAGCGTCAGCAGCGACGCCTCCCGGTCGAACCGCGGCGTGCGCGGAATCAGCCGCGAGGCGATGTGCCCCCACAGGTGATCGGGCTCGGCCAGACCGCGTGCACCGGCCTTGGTGAGCAGCAACCGCCCCCTATACTTGCGCAGCAACCCCAGCGACTGCAGCATCTCCCGGAACCAGAGCACCGGCGCGGTCTGCGTCTCGCGGTTCTTCCTGCCGATCCAGTGCTTGGCCGCGGGCACCACCCGACTGGCCTCCTCGACGTCCCCGGGCTTGAGGTACCCGGCCGAGGTGAGCGGAAGTCCTTCGCCCTGCGCGCGCTCGAGGAACCACAGAACCGGACGCAAGAGATCGTCGAAGTCCTCCTGGCTCAGCGGCGGGCCCTGCTCGCACAACTCCAGACCGAGCGTCATCAACGGTCCGGTCACGGGCATGAACCGCAGCCGCCGCAGGACGGCGAGAAGGTCCGGGCTCACACCAGCCTGATGCATGAGCAGCAGCGGATCGAGCAGCGTGCGGTTGATCTCGTCGAGGTCGAAGTGCTCCGGATCCTCGAGCACCTCGGCCAGTTCCTCGGCCCGACGCCGGCCTCCGCAGTCCTCCGGCGGAGCAGCGCGCCGCCCGTCGACGCATCTGGCGGGTTCCGCATCCGCAGGCAGCGGCAGCACTGCGTCGAGCCGCAATGTGACATCCCAGTTGTCCCCGAAGTCGTAGACGTAGTGCAGAACATCGCCCGGATCCCGCATGGTCTCGTCGAGTCTGACCTCCGAGGCGGGAATGCCCTCGGCCTCGCCCTCCTCCACGTCGAAGGGACACAGGAAGATCTGCCCCTCCCGATCGAACGGCCCGGCGCCGATCGCGAACTGGTGCAGGTGGGAGTCGGTCCAGGCGAACGCCCCTTGCAGCACCTCGTGCACGAGGTCCAGTCCGAGGTCCGAGCGCAGTTCCAGGGTCCTCCAGATGCGGGGCTCCGCGTCGTTGAGATCGACCGTCACCCGGTACAGCGCGGGTTCCGTACGACGCTTCTTCCGCAGCCCCGACTGCGGCGCGTGACCGTCCGCCGCGCGGAGCAACTGCGGAGTCAGGCCGCGCAGTTCGTCGAGTTCCGCACCCGCGATCGCCGCCTTGAACTGCTCCAGGATGTCATCGTCACCAGCCATCGCACCACGGTATCCGCCACTGCCGCACACCAACGGCGACTGCCCGACCCCGCTGTGGAGGTTGCACCGTACCGTCCACAGCCAATCGACCGAACACTCGTCGACACTCCCGCCTCAGCGGCCCGCCACCACCACGGGCACGACCTCCTCGACACCCATCCCGTGCATCAGGTGC
>DAOMFH010000498.1:0-1542 GCA_035429705.1 Actinomycetota bacterium | reverse complement strand
TAGCGTCAAGTTCATGGCGGTCCTGCGCTCCACGGTCGACACCGGCTCCGATCAGTTCCTTGACAACCGTACGGCGATGCTCGACGCCCTGACCGAGATCGGGCAGTTGCAGGCACGGGTGGCCGCCGGTGGCGGGACGCAGGATCCCGACAAGAACGCACGCACCATCGCCCGCCACCGCAAACGCGGGAAGCTCCTGCCCCGTGAGCGGATCGCCTACCTGCTGGACCCCGGCAGCGCGTTCCTGGAACTGAGCCCGCTGGCCGGGTGGGGGACGCAGGACCCCTTGGGCGCAGGAGTGGTCACCGGGATCGGCACGGTCAGTGGCACCGAATGCGTCATCGTGGCCAACGATCCGACGGTCAAGGGTGGCGCCCAGGGACCGACCGCGGTCCGCAAGGGCCTGCGGGCCATGGACATCGCCCGGCACAACCGCCTGCCGCTGGTCAGCCTGACGGAGTCGGCCGGTGCCGACCTGCCGCAGCAAGCTGACATCTTCGTACCCGGCGGGGAGAGTTTCAAGAACCTCACACAGTTGTCGGCGGCGGGCATCCCGACCGTGACGATGGTCTTCGGCTCGTCGACCGCCGGCGGCGCCTACGTGCCGGGGATGAGCGACTACGTGGTGCTGCAGAAGGAAGCGGCACGGGTCTACCTGGGCGGCCCGCCGCTGGTGAAGATGGCCATCGACGAGGACGCCGATGAGGAGGAACTCGGTGGCGCCGAGATGCACAGCCGGATCTCCGGGCTCGGCGACTACCTGGCCCAGGACGAACCGGACGCCTTGCGCATCGGCCGGGAGATCGTCTCGCATCTGCGGTGGCGCAAGCAGGGACCGGGTCCGGATCGGGAGCCGGTGTCCCCGCGTTTCGACCCCGAGGAATTGGTGGGGGTGGCCTCTGCGGATGTGCGGGTGCCCTTCGATGTCCACGAGGTGCTGGCCCGGGTGCTGGACGACAGCGCGTTCGAGGAGTTCAAGCCGTTGTACGGCACGACCCTGGTCACCGGGTGGGGGCACATCGGCGGCTACCCCGTCGGCATCCTGGGCAACAACGGCATCCTGTTCAGCGAGGAGTCGCACAAGGGCGCGCAGTTCATCCAGATGTGCAACCGGATGGATGTGCCGATCCTTTTCCTGCAGAACATCACCGGCTTCATGGTGGGCACCCGCTACGAGCAGGGCGGAATCATCAAGGACGGCGCGAAACTGATCAACGCGGTGTCGAACTCCACCGTGCCCCACCTAACGCTGATGATCGGTGCCTCCTATGGTGCGGGCAACTACGGGATGAGCGGGCGGGCCTACGATCCGCGGTTCGTGTTCACGTGGCCCAATCACCGGATCGCGGTCATGGGTCCGCGGCAACTCGCCGGCGTCCTGACGATCGTGGCCAAGCAGAAGGCGGGTGACGCGTTCGACGAGGAGGCCTTCGCCCCCATCCGCGACGCGTTCGAGCAGCAGGTCGAGGATCAGTCGACGGCGTTGTTCGCCACCGGGCGGCTGTGGGATGACGGGATCATCGACCCCCGCGACACGCGCAC
>DAOMFH010000497.1:0-1548 GCA_035429705.1 Actinomycetota bacterium | reverse complement strand
GCGGGTTCCCGCCGATGTTCATCTACGTGTCCACTGTCACGGCCCTGATCCTGGTCCTGGCGGCCAACACGGCGTTCAACGGGTTCCCGGTGCTGGGCTCGATCCTGGCGCAGGACAACTACCTGCCGCGCCAGTTGCACAACCGGGGCGACCGGCTGGCGTTCAGCAACGGCATCCTGACTCTGGCGTTCATGGCGATCGTCCTGGTGGTCGCCTTCGATGCGAGGGTCACGGCGCTGATCCAGCTGTACATCCTCGGGGTCTTCATCAGCTTCACCCTCAGCCAGTTGGGGATGATCCGGCACTGGACGCGGTTGTTGAACACCGAGGAGGACCCCACCGTCCGGAAGTCCTACTTCCGGCAGCGAATCGTGAACAGTATCGGTTTCGTCATGACCGGCAGCGTGCTGATCATCGTGCTCGCGACCAAGTTCACGCACGGCGCCTGGATCGTGTGCATCGCGATCCCGGTGCTGATCGTGGTGATGAAGGCGATCCGCGGGCACTACGAGAAGGTCTCGCTGGAACTGACCCCGCTGGACGATGAGCGCTTCCTGCTGCCGGCACGCGTCCATGCCGTGGTGCTCGTGGCCAAGATCCACAAACCGACGCTGCGGGCGCTGGCCTACGCCCGGGCGACCCGGCCGGCGACTCTCGAGGCACTGATGGTGGAGGTGGCTCCCGGGGACTCCGAGCCCGTCATCGAGGAGTGGGAGCGCCGCCAGATCCCCGTCACCCTCAAAGTGATCGAGAGTCCCTACCGGGAGATCACCAAGCCCGTGGTGGATTACATCCGCAACTTCCGGCGGGAGAGTCCGCGGGATCTCATCACGGTGTACGTCCCGGAGTACGTGGTCGGACACTGGTGGGAGCACCTGTTGCACAACCAGAGCGCCCTGCGGCTCAAGAGCCGCCTGCTGTTCACCCCGGGAGTGATGGTCGTCAGCGTCCCCTGGCAGTTGGAGTCCAGCGACCGAGTGGCGGACAAGGCCGACGCGCAAGCCCCCGGCAGCCTGTATCGCGGAATCCCCGCACAGACGGATTAACCGGTGGCCGACCTCGTGCTCCGGCTCGGTGGCCCGGCGCACGGCGGATCCTGCGTAGGACGCGCGGACAACCGCGTGGTCTTCTGCACTCACGGTCTACCCGGCGAACTGGTCCGGGCCGAGTTGGTGGCGGGCGGGTCCGGCAGTCGGTTCTGGCGTGCGGTGGCCACCGAGGTGGTGTCCGAGCCGCATCCCCAGCGGGTGCCGAGCCCCTGCGCCTGGTCCGGCCCCGGACTGTGTGGCGGATGCTCCTGGCTGCACGCCTCGCCGGCTGAGCAGATCCGGCTGAAGGAGCAGGTCCTGGCCGAAACCCTCGAGCGGATCGGTGGGCTGACCTGGCCGGTCACTGTGCGCTCGCTGGGTGCTGAGCGCGGATGGCGGACCCGGGTGACGCTGCACGTCGACCAACAGGGCAGGGCTGGCTTCCACGGGGCCCGCTCCCACGACCTGGTGCCGGTCGCCGACTGCCTTCAGGCGGACCCGCGGCTGGGCCTGCCCGAGG
>DAOMFH010000496.1:0-1559 GCA_035429705.1 Actinomycetota bacterium | reverse complement strand
GAGGGCGCCGTGCGCGACCTGGCCACGATCACCGGCCAGAAGCCGCAGGTGACCAGGGCCCGCAAGTCGATCGCCCAGTTCAAACTGCGCGAGGGGCAGCCGATCGGCGCCCACGCCACCCTGCGGGGGGATCGCATGTGGGAGTTCCTGGACCGGCTCATGTCGGTGGCGCTGCCCCGGATCCGTGACTTCCGCGGCCTGTCGCCCAAGCAGTTCGACGGCCGGGGCAACTACACGTTCGGACTGACCGAGCAGGTCATGTTCCCGGAGGTGGACCCGGACAAGGTCGACCGCAGCCGGGGAATGGACGTGACCATCGTGACCAGCGCGGTCGACGACGAGGGCGGCCGCGCGCTGCTCACGCTGCTCGGCATGCCGTTCAAGGAGAACTGAAATGGCCAAGAAGGCACTGATCGAGAAGTCGAGCAAGAAGCCGAAGTTCAAGGTGCGCGGCTACACGCGGTGCAGCCGCTGCGGCCGGCCGCACTCGGTGTACCGCAAGTTCGGCCTGTGCCGGGTGTGCCTGCGCGAGATGGCCCACCGCGGTGAACTGCCCGGTGTGACCAAGAGCTCCTGGTAGCCCACGACCCCAACCGCCGAAGGTCCGGGACCCGGAAACCGCGGCGAGAAAGAAGACCCGAATGAGCATGACAGACCCGATCGCAGACATGCTGACACGTCTGCGCAACGCCAGTGCGGCACACCACGACGAAGTGGCGATGCCCCACTCCAAGATCAAGGAAGGGATCGCCACGATCCTGAAGTCCGAGGGCTACGTGGCCGATGTGCGCACCGAGGACGCGGCCGTGGGCAAGACCCTCATCGTGGACCTCAAGTACGGTCCGCACCGGGAGCGCTCCATCTCCGGCGTGCGCCGGGTGAGCAAGCCCGGGCTGCGGGTCTACGCCAAGCGCGGGGACATGCCCCGGGTGCTCGGCGGACTCGGAATCGCGATCATCTCCACCTCGTCGGGTCTGCTGACCGACCGGCAGGCCGAGCAGAAGGGCGTGGGTGGGGAAGTCCTCGCCTACGTCTGGTAAGGGGTTCGACATGTCGCGTATTGGCAAGAACCCGGTCCCGGTGCCCAGTGGGGTCACCGTGGACATCGAGGGGCAGACCGTGACCGTGAAGGGTCCGAAGGGGACTCTGACGCACATCGTGGCCGAGCCGATCCGGGCCAGCCGGAACGATGAGGGCGCCATCGAGGTGACCCGGCCGGATGACGAGCGGGAGAGCAGGAGCCTGCACGGGCTCAGCCGCAGCCTGATCGCCAACATGGTGATCGGGGTGACCACGGGCTACAGCAAGACGCTGGAGTTGTCCGGAACCGGTTACCGCGTGGTTCCCAAGGGGCAGGGACTGGAGTTCTCGCTGGGCTTCAGTCACCCCGTCCAGGTGGACGCCCCTGAGGGCATCACCTTCCAGGTCGAGACGCCGACCAGGTTCACGGTGTCCGGCACAGACAAGCAGCAGGTCGGAGAGGTCGCGGCGAACATCCGCAAGTTGCGCAAGCCCGACCCGTACAAGGCCAAGGGCATCCGGTACTCCGGCGAGCAGAT
>DAOMFH010000495.1:0-1563 GCA_035429705.1 Actinomycetota bacterium | reverse complement strand
CAACAGTCGCGACCCGTCCCATCGGGCGGCTCCCGCCCAACCGCGGCGGCACCCCAGAACACCCCGCGACCAACTGCGCAGCACCCCAGCCGTGCCACGCCGCTCAAAGACCAGAGCAACCCGGACTGCCCCTCGAATCCGAAGAACCTGCGACAGTCGCGGCGATGGAGCGCATTGCCGGCGCTCCCAAGCGGCGGCAACTACAGGATCGCGCCCGGGCGGTAGGCAGCCGCCTGCGGATACTCCCGCGTGATCGCGGCGACCGCGGCCACGACCTGCCGCACCTGCTCGGCGGCGGCACCGGTGAACTCCAGCGGCTCAGCCATCAGGGCCTCCAGCTCATCCGCGTCCAGCGGCAGTCGCCGATCTGCGGCAAGTCGCCCCAGCAGCCCGGGATCGGCGCCGGTTCGGCGCATGTCGAGGGCGGCGGCCACCGCATTCTCCTTGATCACCTCGTGGGCGGTCTCCCGTCCCACGCCGGCCCGCACCGCCGCCATCAGGATCTTGGTCGTCGCGAGGAAGGGCAGGTACTTGTCCAGTTCAGCCTGCACGACTGCCGGGAACACTCCGAACTCGTCGAGGACCGTCAGCATCGTCTCCAGCATGCCGTCGATAGCGAAGAACGCATCGGGCAGCATCACCCGGCGCACCACGGAACAGTAGACGTCACCCTCGTTCCACTGTGAACCGGCCAGATCGGCCGCCATGGTCTGGTAGCCGCGCAGCAGCACCATGAAACCGTTGACCCGCTCGCAGGAGCGGGTGTTCATCTTGTGCGGCATCGCACTCGAGCCGACCTGACCGGCCTGGAAGCCCTCCGTCACCAGATCGTGGCCAGCCATCAGCCTGATCGTCGTGGCCAGGCTCGACGGCCCGGCCGCCAGTTGGACCAGTGCCCCGACCACCTCGTGATCGAGGCTGCGCGGATAGACCTGTCCCACCGAGGTGAGCACCCGCTCGAAGCCCAGGTGGGCCGCGACCCGACGTTCCAGCCGCCCGAGGGCCTGCGGCGAACCGAGCACGTCGAGCATGTCCTGCGCGGTCCCCACCGGACCCTTGATCCCGCGCAGCGGGTAGTCGTTGACCAGATGCCCCAGTCGCGTGAAAGCCACCAACACCTCGTCGGCGGCGCTCGCGAAGCGTTTGCCGAGCGTGGTCGTCTGCGCCGCGACGTTGTGCGAGCGGCCGGTCAGGGCCAGCGCCTCATGCTCCGCGGCCAGCCGGGCCAGCCGGGCCAGCAGCGCGACCGTCCGGTCGCGCACGAGCAGCAGCGACTGGCGGACCTGCATCTGCTCGACGTTCTCCGTCACGTCCCGGCTGGTGAGGCCCTTGTGGATGTGTTCGTGGCCGGCCAGCGCGCTGAACTCGTCGATTCGCGCCTTGACATCGTGACGGGTGACCCGTTCGCGGGCCGCGATCGCGTCGAGGTCGACCGAGTCGATCACCGCCCGATAGTCCTCGATCGTGCCCTCGGGCACATCGACGCCGAGATCGGCCTGGGCCTGCAGCACCGCGAGCCACAGGTGCCGCTCGGCGACGACCTTGTTCCGGGCCGACCAGATC
>DAOMFH010000494.1:0-1572 GCA_035429705.1 Actinomycetota bacterium | reverse complement strand
GCGGGCGCCCTTGTGGTGTACAGCCCTCGCACAGGCCGTCGGGTTCAGTCGGCCGGCTCGTAGCTCAGTAGATCTCCCGGCTGACAGTCGAGGACCCGGCAGATCGCCGACAGGGTGGTGAAGCGGATCGCCTTCGCCTTGCCGGTCTTCAGGATGGATGCGTTGGCCAGAGTGATCCCGACCTGCTCGGCCAATTGCGTCAGGGTCATTCCCCGGGCCGCGAGGACCTCGTCGAGCCGCACAACGATGTCGGCGCTGTCGCCCTCGCCGGGCATCAGATCGCGTGCTCTTCGAAGTCGGCCAGCTCCGCGCCTGTGCGCCAGATGCCGGCCAGCGCGAACCCCACGACCACCATGAACACGGGCAGGAAGGACGCGCTAACCGTCCAGGCGCCGGCCCCGATCTGCGACGAGGCCCAGGACAGCGCGAACGGCTTGGCGTAGAACGCGACCACCGCGAAACCTGTGCTGAGCCACGCGACCCCCGACATCCGGCGCACGTTCGCAGCGCTGAACGGATGTCCGGCCTCCGCGTCGGTGAAGACCCGCCCGAGCAGGTAGAGCATCACCGCTGCGAGCAGGTAGAGGGCCGCGTCGACGACCGCCACGACGACTGCCCAATTTCGCTGCTGGCTGCTGACCGCATCCACCACGACCTGCCCGTATTCGACGCCGCTAGGCATGGAATCGGTGATCCCTTCAGCAACCCCGGCCGGCGCCAGGAGTTGCAGCGGGGAGCTGAACGTCCCGCTGCGCAGGGCACCCACGACGACGGCGATCGCCATGACCACCCCCAGCACGGCACCGACGAGCAGTGCGGTGCGAAGGATGCTTATCCAGGGGGACTTCACAGTCTTCATATTGATATTCAATATCATTGTTTATCGATATGTCAACGCAGTGGAGGTGCCGGGAGCCGTCGGCCGCCTCCGGCGCCCAGCGCATATCGGTGACGTCCCCGGCCCTGCCCGGGTTGAGCGGGCCGGACTCACGCACAGCCTGAACCTCAAGGACCGTCAGTGGACGTGATGTCGGCGCCAGTCCGCATGGCTCGCCACTGCTCACGGGTAACGGCGTACTCGACGTCGCCGTACTCGTCCCCCGGGATCCGCACCGGCCAGTCGGCAATGAAACTGCGGACGAAGCGGAGCCCGGCCTTCTCCATCACCCGGCGCGACGCAGTGTGAACAGCCATCGTCTCGGCATACACCCGACTCGCACCCAGTTCGGCGAACGCCTTGTCGATCAGCGCCTTCGAGCCCTCCGTCGCGTACCCACGACCCCAGGAGGAGGCCAGCAACCGGTAGCCCAGCTCCGGTTCATCCTCGGCACCTCCGCTGTGGGGTCGCAGGTGGAACCAGCCCAGGAAGTCGCCGCTCTGCTTGTCGATCGCAGCCCAGAATCCCCACCTGTCGCCGCGCGCGTAGTAGTCGAGGAACGCAGGCAGGTGGTCGCCGAAGATCTCCTCAACCGAGGTCGCAACCCCACCGGTGATGTAGCGCATCACCTCCGGGTCGGAATCCAGAGCCACCAGCAGATCCACGTCATCGGGCGTGAATCGCCGGAGCACGAG
>DAOMFH010000493.1:0-1574 GCA_035429705.1 Actinomycetota bacterium | reverse complement strand
CCGTGGAACAACCCCTCCAGCCAGCCCACCAGTTGCGCCTGGGCAACCCGCAGTTCCGCCTCGCTGGGTACGGCCTCGTCACCGAAGGGGAGGCTGAGCCGTTCGAGTTCCTCGATCAGTTCCGGGGCCAGCCCGTCCTCGAGTTCCTTGATGGACGTCGCGTGGATCTGTTTGAGCCGCTGCCGCGCAGCCTCGTCCAGCGGGGCGCTCTTCACCTCCTCGAGCAGTTGCTTGATCATGCTGCCGATACGCATCACCTTCGCGGGCTGCTCGACGAGTTCTGCGACGCTGGCGGCCTGCTCGTCGGGAGCCACCACGACTACCTGCGGCTGATCCTGCGGTTCCTCAGTCACCTGCGTGCTCCGATGTCTGTGTCTGCCGGTGTCCTTCTCTGATGGTCACAATGGTGTCGCCCTTCTGCAACACGCGCAGGCCCGTTGTGTCGAAGCGGAACACCTTGCTGCCCCGCTGAACGGCCAGGAGCATCTCCCCCTTCTTGGCCAACTGGTCGGGGGAAAGACCCAGCTCAGCCCGACCGACCTCTCGCTCGTGGACCTCCAGGCCCTGCGCGGGGTCGAGCAGATCCTCCATGAGCTCGCCGGCGATGGGGTGCACCAACTGCATGCCGAGCAGTCGGCCGGCGGCCTCAGCGGTCGTGATGACCTGATCGGCTCCGGACTGTTTGAGGACGTTGGCGCTGGCCTGTTCCCGGGCCGCGGCGACGAGCTGCGTGCGCGGTGCCAGTTTGCGCACGGCGAGGGTCACGAGTACGGCGACGTCGTCGCGGTCCACTGCGACGATCACCTTGCCGGCGCTGGTCACGTCCGCGTGGGTGAGTACCTCCTCGCGGCGGGCGTCGCCGAGGATCCCCGCGACTCCTGGGTAGTCCTCGGAGTCCGGATTGCCGGGGTCCTTGCGAGAGGGACGGGTGGCATCCTCCACCGCGGCGGCGTCGTTGGCCACCACCACGATCTCCTCGGGGTCCATCCCGTTGTCCAGCAGCATGCGCACCGCCGAACGACCCTTGACGCCGTAGCCGATGACGACAGTGTGATTCTTCAACTTCTTCCTCCAGCGCCGTTCGCGGAACTCGTCGCGGGTCCGCGTGGTGAGCACTTCGATGGTCGCCCCGACCAGGACGATCAGGAACAGCAGACGCAACGGAGTGATGAAGATGACGGTGATCAGGCGCGCCTGGTCGGTACCCGGGGTGACGTCGCCGTACCCGGTGGTCGACAGCGTGATGGTCGCGTAGTAGAGGGCGTCGATCAAACCCATCGGCTCGCCACTGTTGTCCAGGTAGTGGTCGCGCTGGACGTACACCAGGAATGTGGCGATCACGATGGTGGCCAGGGCAATGCCGAATCGCACCATCACCGACGAGAGCGGACTCCACGGCGCCCTCGGGAGGTAGATCCTGCCGCTGAGACCGAAGTCATCCTTGCGCTGACTCACGCAGCGCAACCTACCAGGCTGCGGACAAGGACCGGACCGCTTGACCCGGAACTTAACTTGACATTAGCGTCAAGTTCATGGCGGTCCTGCGCTCCACGGTCGACACCGGCTCCGATCAG
>DAOMFH010000492.1:0-1608 GCA_035429705.1 Actinomycetota bacterium | reverse complement strand
ACCGTCACCGACGTCAACGCACTGCTGCGCATCCTGTTCAGCCGACTGGGCACGCCGCATGTCGGCCCGGCCAAGGCTTTCTCGTTCAACGTGGCCACGATAAGCGGTAAGGGTGCGGTCACGATCGAACGCGGTGGGTCCAAGCAGGTGGAGCGCCGCAGTTTCAGCATCCAGGGCGGTATGTGCGCTCGCTGCGAGGGGCTGGGCAGGGTGACCGACTTCGACCTGACGGCCCTGTACGACGCGAGCAAGTCGCTCAACGACGGGGCGTTGAGCATCCCCGGCTACAGCAAGGACGGGTGGTACGGCCGGATCTACGGTGGCAGCGGCTTCTTCGACCCGGACAAGCCGATCGCCGAGTTCACGCAGCCGGAACTGGACGACCTGCTGTACAAGGAGGCGACCAGGATCAAGGTCGAGGGCATCAACGTGACCTACGAGGGGCTCATCCCGCGCATCCAGAAGTCCTTCCTGGCCAAGGACCGGGAGGCGATGCAGCCGCACATCAGGGCGTTCGTCGACCGCGCGGTCACCTTCACCACCTGCCCGGACTGCGCCGGCACGCGCCTGAATGAAGCGGCGCGGTCCGCGAAGATCGGGGGGCTCAGCATCGCCGACGCCTGTGCCATGCAGATCAGTGATCTGGCCGGATGGGTCCGCGACCTCGACGAGCCATCCGTGGCACCCCTTCTCACCTCCCTTCGGGAGACCCTGGACGCTTTCGTGGAGATCGGCCTGGGCTACCTGTCGCTGGACCGCTCATCGGGGACCCTGTCCGGCGGTGAGGCGCAGCGCACCAAGATGATCCGCCACCTCGGTTCCTCGCTGACCGACATCACGTACGTCTTCGACGAGCCCACGATCGGGTTGCACCCGCATGACATAGCCCGGATGAACGACCTGTTGCTGCGCCTGCGGGACAAGGGGAACACCGTCCTGCTGGTCGAGCACAAGCCGGAGGCCATCACGGTCGCCGATCATGTCGTGGACCTGGGTCCAGGGGCGGGTTCGGCCGGCGGGGAAGTGGTGTTCGAGGGCACCGTCGAGGGGCTGCGGGCCAGCGACACACTGACCGGACGCCATCTGGACGATCGGGCCGTTCTCAAACCGTCAGTGCGCCAGCCCGCTGGACACTTGGAGATCAGAGGCGCCAGCACCAACAACCTGTGTGACGTCGACGTCGACATCCCGCTGGGAATGCTGGTCGTTGTGACCGGGGTGGCCGGCTCCGGGAAGAGCTCACTGATCGACGGGTCGGTGTCCGGCCGCGACGGTGTGGTGACGATCGACCAGGGTGCGATCAAGGGGTCCCGGCGCAGCAATCCGGCCACCTACACCGGGCTGCTCGAACCGATCCGCAAGGCATTCGCGAAGGCCAACGGGGTCAAGCCGGCACTGTTCAGCCCCAACTCGGAAGGGGCGTGCCCCACCTGCAACGGAGCCGGGGTCATCTACACCGACCTGGCCATGATGGCCGGTGTGGCAACCACCTGTGAGGACTGCGACGGCAAGCGGTTCGACGCCTCCGTGCTCGACTACCATCTCGGCGGACGCGACATCAGCGAGGTGCTCGCGATGTCCGTCGCGCAGGCCGAGGAGTTCTTCGGC
>DAOMFH010000491.1:0-1614 GCA_035429705.1 Actinomycetota bacterium | reverse complement strand
GTGTGCTTGCCGACCCCGGCGTAGTCGTAGACCCAGTACCCGCTCGAGGAGTCGTAGTCCGCGTCATACATCGGCGGCACGGTCACGCTCAGTAATTTGCCCTCGGCGTGCAGGGCCCGGGCCAACTCGTCGACGAATGCGACCCAGTTCGGGCGGGTGGCCGACCACGACGAACTGCCGTCGGTGAAGGCGAAAGTCTCGTAGTCGAGGTCGATCCCGTCGTAGCCATTGGCCAGGACCAGGTTCACGATCTCCTGGACGTGGGCGGCGCGCTTGGCCTCGGACGCGAGGGTCGCGGCCATCCGGCCCTTGCCGGACCCGTCTGTGATCGACGGCAGGATCTTCACGCCCTGGCCCTGGAGTTTCGCCAGGGCGGCGGCTTGCACGGCGGGCTGCAGGTGGTTGTGGATGTAGACCTTCGAGCCGTCCCAGCGGGCGTCGTGCCAGAACGGCGAGATGTCACTGAACAGGTCGGAATTGGTCACGAAACTGCTGGTGGATGTCTGGGTCGACCAGTAGGGCAGCCATCCTGACATGAACCTGCGCGGCTCGTCCGCGGCATACCCCGGAGCCACCGCGGTCGCCGTCATGCATCCAGCGGCAACCGCGGCGGCGATGGCCGCGCCTCGGCGCTTCATCGATCCTCCCCGGTCCTGGTATCCACGAAGTACTTCGACACACGGCGACAGAAACATGAACGGTGTCACGCAAATTGTAGATGTCAGAACGTATGGCTGCCACCCGCGTCCGATTCCCGGACCGTTTGACGCCGATTACGCCGTCCCCCACGTTACGGTGTATGACCATGCGATCTGTCATAGGTCTGTGCACCGTGGCGCTGGTCTGTTCCGCCGCCACCCCCGCCGTCGCCGATTCCGGCTCAACGGCACCGGCGAGGCTGACGGCGAGAGTCTCCAGCGCGAAGGCGAACGCCACCATGGCCTTCCTGCTCCCCCTGCGGGTCGACAACCCGCGGATCGGCACCACCCTGGGGTTCGACGTGGTCGATGCCGGGACCGGTGAGCCCATCTACTCCCGCATGGCCGACGCGCCACTGCGCCCGGCCTCCAACATGAAGATCGTCACGGCTCTGACCGCACTGCGGGTGCTCGGACCGGACAGCCGGATGACCACCGACGCAGTCGTCCCGCAGCGCGGACAGGTCATCCTGCGCGGGGGTGGGGACACCACCCTCGGCGCGGCCGGCCTGACCAGACTCGCGTCGGCGACCGCCAAGTACCTGACCACCAACGACCTGCTGCCGACTGCGCCCAAGGGACGTCCACCGGTGCAGGTCTTCGTGGACGACTCCCGTTACGGCAAGCCCAAGCGTGGCCCGGGTTGGACCGGTTCCTACCAGCCCAGCATCGCCCGTCCGGTGCGGCCACTGGGCCGCTTGGGCGTGTACCAGTGGGACAGCGCGAGTGAGGCGGGTGCCGTGTTCGCAGCCGCCCTGCGCTCCCAGGGGGTGAAGGCCCGCCTGGTCGGCCATCGCGATGCGGCCCCGGATTCGCAACCGGCGGCGCAGGTGACCGGCGACACGGTGGCCACCCAGGTCCGCTACATGCTGCAGGTCAGCGAGAACAACATCGCCGAGATGCTCTACCGGCAGGT
>DAOMFH010000490.1:0-1642 GCA_035429705.1 Actinomycetota bacterium | reverse complement strand
AGCCCGGAGATCACGACCGCCGGGATCGCCAGCAGGAACGAGTACCGGGTCGCCGAAGGCCGGTCGAAACCCAGCACGCGCCCAGTGCTGATCGTCGCCCCGGAGCGGGAGACTCCCGGGATCAGTGCCAGCGCCTGGCCGAAACCGTAGATGAGGCCCGTGCGGGCGGTGAGTTCGTTGAGGGTCTTGTCCTGCTTGCCCCAGCGATCCGCAGCGCCCAGGACAAGACCGAAGACGATGAGCACACTGGCCACCAGCCACAGATTGCGCGCCGCGGTCTCGATCTGGTCGCTGAACGTGTACCCGAGCACACCGATCGGGATCGTGCCCACGATGACGTACCAGCCCATGCGGGCATCGATGTCCCCGCGCAGCTCCGGCTGGTACAGCGAGCGGGTCCAGGTCTTCACGATGCGCCAGATGTCGTGGCGGAAGTACACCAGCACGGCCGTCTCGGTGCCCAGCTGCGTGACGGCGGTGAACGCCGCACCGGGGTCGCCCCAGCCCGCGAGGGTGCTGACGATCAGCAGGTGGGCGTTCGACGAGATCGGGAGGAATTCGGTCAGGCCCTGCAGGATGCCGAGGATCAGGGCTTCGAAGTAGCTGATCGGGTCGTGCATCACGCCAGTCCGGCGGCTTCCACCACCTCGGCCATCGTCCGCAGCGTCTGGATGCGCTCGTCCAGCGAGCCGGCGTAGGTGGCGACGGTCAGCGTGGTCACGCCAGCGTCGGCATAAGCCTGCAACCGGTCCTGCACCCGAGCCGGCGGACCGATGAGCGACGTCTTGTCGATGAAGTCCAGCGGCACCGCCGCCATGGCGCCCACCTGGTCCTTGGCCAAGTACTTGTTCTGGATCTCGATGGCGGCTTCCTCGTACCCCATCCGGGTCGCCAGCTGGTTGTAGAAGTTCTTGTCCCGGCTGCCCATCCCGCCGACATACAGCGCTGAGTACGCGCGGACCGGCATGGCGCACGCTTCGAGGTCGTCGCCGAAGACGACTGGAACGGTGGGCACCACGTCGAACCCTTCCATCGTCTTACCCGCCTTCTGGCGGCCCGCCTCGATGTGGGTCAGCAGCTCGGGGGCGTACTCGGGGCTGTAGAAGATGGCCAGCCAGCCGTCGAACAGCTCGCCGGTCAGTTCCAGGTTCTTCGGCCCGATCGCGGCCAGGTACATCGGGATGCTCTCGCGGACCGGGTGCACGGTCAGGGTGAGGGCCTTGCCCGGCCCGTCCGGAAGGGGCAGGGTGAAGAACTCCCCGTCGAACGAAAGGCGCTCGCGGCGCAATGCCTTTCGCACGATCTGGGTGTACTCCCGGGTCCTGGCCAGCGGCTTGTCGAACCGGACACCGTGCCACCCCTCGGACACCTGTGGGCCGGATACGCCCAGCCCGAGCCGGAAACGACCGCCCGAGAGCGAGTCGAGGGTGGCCGCGGTCATGGCGCAGTTCGCCGGCGTGCGGCCCGGGATCTGGAACACGGCGCTGCCGATGTCGATCTGCTCGGTCTGCGCGGCGATCCACGCGAGCACAGTGGCCGCGTCCGACCCGTAGGCCTCCGCCGCCCAGACCACCGAGTAGCCCAGCTTGTCCGCTTCCCTGGCCAGCACGAGATTGTCCGCGTCGTTGCCGGCTCCCCAGTA
>DAOMFH010000489.1:0-1647 GCA_035429705.1 Actinomycetota bacterium | reverse complement strand
CCTTTGTGACGCGCCTTGTGCGCGGGCTTGCCCTCGTCCAGGGTGAGTTCGATCAGCTTCCCGGAGATCCGGGTCTTGCGCAGTTTCTTCCAGGTTTCAGCCGGCAGTTGGGCGGGCAGTTCAACCAGGGTGTGGTCGGCGCGGATGTCGATGCGCCCGAAGTCCGCCCGCTGCAGCCCGCCCTCGTTGGCCAGCGCCCCGACGATCTGGCGCGGGCCGACCTTCTGCCGTTTGCCGACGCCGATCCGGTAGGTCGCCTTGGCCGCGGGTTCGGCGGCGGCCTGCTCGGCCTGCAGCATGAACCCGGAGTCACCTTTCAACACCACCGCGAGTGCTGCGGCCACATCCGACTCGGGGACGTCGTACTCGTCGACGTAGTGGCCGACGACCTGCCGGAAGAACTCCAGTTGGTCGGACCCGAGCGCCTGGGTGATCGCCGCGTCGAACCGGGCCAGGCGGCGGGTGTTGATGTCCTCGACCGTCGGCATCTGCATGGGGGTCAGTGGCTGGCGGGTCGCCTTCTCGATCGCACGCAGCAGGTAGCGCTCGCGGGGGGTGACGAAGGAGATCGCGTCGCCGGTGCGCCCGGCCCGGCCGGTGCGCCCGATCCGGTGCACGTAGGACTCGGTGTCGGTCGGGATGTCGAAGTTCACGACGTGGCTGATCCGCTCGACGTCCAGGCCGCGGGCGGCGACGTCGGTGGCCACCAGGATGTCCAGCTGTCCCGACCGCAGCTGGCCGACCGTGCGCTCCCGCTGGGCCTGGCCGAGGTCGCCGTTGATCGCCATCGCGGAGTACCCGCGGGCGCGCAGTTTCTCCGCCAGCGTCTCGGTCTCGTTCTTGGTGCGCACGAACACGATCATCGCGTCGAAATCCTCCACCTCGAGGATCCGCGTGAGCGCCTCCACCTTCTGCGGGTACGACACGACCAGGTAGCGCTGGGTGGTGTCGGCCGAGGTCGTGGTGCTGCTCTGGATGGTGATCTCAAGCGCCTCGTGCAGGTACTTCTTGGCCAGCCGGCGGATCTGGGCGGGCATGGTCGCGGAGAACAGCGCGACGTTCTTGTCCGGCGGGGTCTGCGCGAGGACCGTGTCCACGTCCTCCGCGAAGCCCATGTTGAGCATCTCGTCGGCCTCGTCCAGCACCAGGAAACGCACCCCGGACAGATCGAGGGTGCCCCGGTGCAAGTGGTCGATCACCCGCCCGGGCGTGCCGACCACGATGTGCACACCGCGCTTCAGCGCGCTGAGTTGCACCCCGTACGACTGACCTCCGTAGACCGGCAGCACCTTCACTGCGGGCAGGGCCGCGGCGTAGCGTTCGAACGCCTCGCAGACCTGCAGTGCCAGTTCGCGGGTCGGGGTGAGCACCAGCGCCTGCGGCGTGCGCTGGGTGGGGTCCAGCCGATCCAGGATCGGCAGCGCGAACGCGGCGGTCTTGCCGGTGCCGGTCTGGGCCAGTCCCACCACATCCCGGCCGGCCATCAGCGGCGGGATGGTCGCGGCCTGGATGGGGGTAGGGGTCTCGTAGCCGACCTCCCGCAAGGTCCGCTGTAGTTCCTCACGCAGGCCGAGTTCGGAGAAGCCCGCGGGCTGATCGATGTCGTCCACGGGTGCTCCATGCTGTGGGGGGTGTGTGTCGACTGTA
>DAOMFH010000488.1:0-1658 GCA_035429705.1 Actinomycetota bacterium | reverse complement strand
ACCAGGATCAGGGCCGTGACAGTGGACACGTAGATGAACATCGGCGGGAACCCGCTGAAGACGGCTTGGGCGATCTGAGCGATGACGGTCTTCTGTTCCGCACCGGGGGGCAGGCCGATGAGGTCCTGGTTGTACTCGGTGATCCGGACCTTGGTCACCAGCGCGAGGATGGTGATGGACATGAACATGGTGATGCTCAGCGTCCCGAGCATGACGAGCGTGACCGCGGCGTTCTTGCTCTTCGGCTTGCGGAAGGCGGGCACCCCGTTGGAGATCGCCTCGACCCCGGTCAGGGCGGTGCATCCCGAGGAGAACGCCCGGGCCACCAGGAACACCAGTGCGGCGCCGGTGAACATCGCCTCCGGCTTGATCTCCCAGCCGGCGGACTCCGCCAGCATGGTCTCGCCCGCGGCCAAGCGGACCGCCGCGGTGATGATCATGGCGAAGATCCCGAAGATGAACGCATAGGTGGGGATCGCGAACAGCGTGCCCGACTCCCGCACCCCGCGCAGGTTGAGCATCGTGACGAGCACGATCATCCCCACGGTGACCGGCACCAGATGCTGCCCGAACCACGGGATCGCCGAGGCGATGTTGTCCGTGGCGGCGGAGGTGGACACGGCCACGGTGAGCACGTAGTCGACCATCAGCGCGCTGGCGACGGTCAGGCCCGCGTTGGGTCCCAGGTTCTTCGTGGCCACCTCGTAGTCGCCACCACCGCTGGGGTAGGCATGCACGTTCTGCCGGTACGAGGCGACCACCACCACCATCACGGCGACCACACCCAGCGCCGCGATCGGCGAGTAGGCGAACATCGCCAGGCCCCCCAGCGACAGGACCAGGAGGATCTCCTGGGTGGCGTAGGACACCGACGACAACGCGTCGGAGGAGAACACCGGCAGTGCGATGCGTTTCGGGAGGAGGGTCGAGTGCAACTTGTCGCTTCGCTGAGCCCGGCCCAGCAAGAGCTCCTTAGGTGTGAGCACGCAACGATCGTAGAGCCACGTCCGCACGGGTTGCGCGCAAGGATCGGCTTACCGGTGAACGTGGCGAACAGCGCACGAGTACCGTGTAGTCGTGCATTTCGTGGTGATGGGGTGTGGCCGGGTCGGATCCCGGCTGGCTGGCACCCTCGACGAACTCGGCCATTCGGTGGCGATCATCGATCAGCAGGCCGCATCCTTCAGCAGGCTGGGCCCGGACTTCGAGGGCAAGAAGATCCAGGGCATCGGGTTCGACCGCGACGCCCTGCTGGCCGCCGGCATCGAGGAAGCGCAAGCCTTCGCGGCGGTCAGCAGCGGCGACAACTCGAACATCGTGGCTGCCCGGGTGGCCCGGGAGAAGTTCGGTGTCGAGCGGGTGGTGGCGCGAATCTACGATCCCCGCCGCGCCGCGATCTACGCCCGGCTCGGCATCCCGACGGTGGCCACAGTGGCTTGGACGACCGAGCAGATGATGCGACAACTCCTGCCCGGGGAACCCGAGCACCTCTGGACGGACGGCAGCGGCTCGGCGGTCATGCACCGGGTGAATCTGCACCGGACGTGGTACGGGCGCCGGGCCGAGGATCTCACCTTCGGCCTGCCGGCCAGAGTCGCGCTGATCTACCGGGAGGGCGGGGTGGTCCTGCCCACGGCCGACAGCGTCCTGCAGGAGGG
>DAOMFH010000487.1:0-1662 GCA_035429705.1 Actinomycetota bacterium | reverse complement strand
CCCGTGCACCGTCACCGGTGATGGGCCACCCAGTGCAGCGCTATGCCGGCGGCCACGGATGCGTTGAGCGATTCGGTGGCCGCGGTCATGGGGATCGACACCAGCAGGTCGCAGCGCTTCGCCACCAGTTGGCCCAGACCGCGGCCCTCGGCCCCGATCACCAGGGCCAGCGGGCCGTCGGCCAACCGGCTGAGCTGCTCGAGCCCATGCGGTGAGTCCGCGTCCAGGCCCACACAGAAACAGCCGCGGTCCTGCAACAACTGCAGGGTCTGGGCCAGGTTGCCGATCTGGCAGACCGGTAGCCGCGCCAGCGCGCCAGCCGATGTGCGCCAGGCCGCCGCAGTGACCGGCGCGGACCGGCGCTGCGGGATCAGCAGTGCGGTCGCGCCGAACGCAGCCGCCGACCGCGCGATCGCACCCACGTTCCGCGGGTCGGTGACCTGATCGAGCACCACCCACAGCGGCTGTGGGGTGTCGAGCAGGTCCGCCAGCGGCGTGTACTGGAAGGGCTGCACCACCAGCGCGAGGCCCTGGTGGACCACATCCCCCGCGACGGCGTCGATGTCGGCCTTCGGTACTTCCTGCACCACCAGGCCCATGGCAGCCGCCAGCGTGACCGCCTCGTGGACGCGGTCGTCCAGATCCAGCCGCTGCTGCACGAGCAACTCGGTACTCGGGGTGCGCGCCCGCAAGGCCTCGACCACCGGGTTGCGACCCACGACGACATCCCTGGCCGCGTCGCGCGGCGAACCCCGCTTCGCCGGCGGCCGGCGCTGGTCGGCCTTCGCCCGGCGGGCCGCTGGGTGCCCGGGCCGGTCCTTGGCCGCAGGAGTGGGCCCCTTGCCCTGCAGCCCCTTGCGGCGCTGACCGCCGGAGCCGACCGTGGCGCCCTTCTTCGAGCCGGTGGCACGCCGGGCCCCGGGGCGCTTCGAGTTACCCGCCATCGTTGCTCAACGTCCAGACCGGGCCGCTCGGGCGGTCCTCGATCAGCACCCCGGCGGCGCTCAACTGGTCGCGGATGGCATCGGCTCGGGGCCAGTCCTTCTCCGTGCGGGCCCGCTGCCGGGCTTCCAGCAGATCGTCCACGAGGGCGCCCAGGGCGGTCATAGCGTGTTCGGCGTCGGCGTCATGGCTAACCCAGGGGTCCTCCAACGGGTTGATCCCCAGCACCGAGCACATCGCGCTCACCTCCCGCCATGCCTGGCGGGCTGCGGCGGCGTCACCGCGCTCCAGCGCGGCATTGCCGGAACGGACCGTGTCGAAGATGACCGCCACCGCAGCCGGCACGCCGAGATCGTCGTTCATCGCAGCGACGAACCCGGGCGGGCACTGCGCCGCAAGCGCGGGCGGCCGGGGCTCATCGGTGACCTTGCCCAGGAACCCGGCGATCCGCCGGAAGCCGACGGCCGACTCCATCACGGACTCGTAGGAGAACTCGATCGTGGACCGGTAGTGCGACGCCGCCAGGTGGTAGCGCAACTCGACCGGGCGCACCCGCTTGAGGACTTCCTCGACATTCAGCGCGTTGCCCAGCGACTTGCCCATCTTCTGCCCGGCTGCGGTCACCCAGGAGTTGTGCACCCAGTAGCGGGCGAAGCCGTCACCGGCCGCCCGCGACTGCGCCTGCTCGTTCTCGTGGTGCGGGAAGATGAGGTCGATCCC
>DAOMFH010000486.1:0-1666 GCA_035429705.1 Actinomycetota bacterium | reverse complement strand
ACTGGCTCAACTGGGCGAAGTCGTGGCAGACCAGCGTGTAGTGGTGGTGGTCGTCCAGTTCGCGAAGCCGCCGGATCCGGTCCATTCCCTCCACATTGCCCAGTCGGCAGCCGAGCGCGTAGCCGGAGTCGGTCGGATACGCGACGAGGGCATCCTGCTGGATCATCGCCACGACCTGGTCGATCAGGCGCTGCTGAGGGTTCTCAGGGTGTACGTCGAAGAAGCGGGCCACAGCCTCACGCTACGCGGGCGGTCGCGCGGCTGTCCCGCAGTGTGCGGCGTCAAGCGCACTGCGGTCTCCGGCCGCCACTAGGCTCCGAGTCGTGCCCCAACCGATCGTCGCCGAACCGCCCGTGATCACCGACTCGCGGCGATGGCAGCGTGCCGACCTGCTCGCCCTGCTGGTCGCTGTCCTCGGTCTGGCGCTGACCGCCGCTGTCGGGCGAGCCGCGTTCCTGCGCGGTGACGACTGGGCGCTGCTGTCGATCGTGAGTCGCCCGGACTTCGCGCCGATGGACATCTTCGGGCCGTACGGAAGTCACCTCATGCCCTTCGGCCTGGGTGCGTTCTGGTCAATCCGGGGTCTGTTCGGTCCGGTTCCGTGGTGGCCGCTGGTGGCACTCGGCCTGGCGTTCGTGGCAACCGCGCTTGCCTGCACATGGGCCACCATCCGGCTGCTGGTCGGTCCCCGGGTGGCGGCTGTGGTGCCGTTCGCAGTGGCGGCGTGGGGGCCGGCGGCGATGGCGGCTGTCATGTGGCCGTCACCGTCGGTGTACATGACCCCCTTGTGGGCTGCCACAGCCGGTGCCGTCTACGTCTACGTCCGCGGCCGGTTGGGGGGCGCCAGGCACTGGCAGGCAGGGGTGCTGGTGATCGTTGGGCTCGGCCTCTTCGCGATCGAGATTGCGCTGCTGATCGTCCCTCTGCTGTTCCTGATCGAGATGTGCTGGTTCACCGACGCACGTCCGCTCGCCGCGGCGCGACTGGCGTGGCGCCGGTACCCGTTCCTGTGGTCGGGGCTGCTGGCGATGGCTGGCTACTACGTCGTGCTCTACTACCTGCTGCTGCGGCAGGCGGGAACCCTGCCCGAAGACCGAGCCGGGATCGACCTGCTGATCGAGGGTCTCGTCCTGGTGGCGTGGGACATGCTGCCCGCGATGGTCGTGGCCGGTCCCTGGGTATGGGACGCGGCGGTGGCTCCCCGTGTCGCGACCGGATTCGTTGTGACCGCTGTTGTGGCGCTGCTGGCCTGGTTCGTCATCTGGCGGGGCCGGCGTGCCGGCCGTCGCGCGTGGATGCCGCTGCTGGGGCTGCTGGTCATGACCGTGCTCATGCTCTCCGCGGCGAGGATCGCCGTCTACGGAACCGCAGTGCTGCTCAACCCCTACTACTACGTCGAGGGCCTGGGAATCCTGGCGGTGACCCTGGCTGTCGGCTATCTGCCGAGCCGACTGCCGGGGGAGCGCGGTGGGCGGTCTCCCAACCCGAAACTGCTGGGCGGGGCGCTGGCGTTTCTCGCTGTGAGTGCGATGCTGTCCGCGCTGGGCTACGCGAGGATGGTGCCGGCGATCCCCGAGCGCGCCTACCTGGCCGAGGCCGCCGCGTCGTTGGCCGAGCCGACCTTGAATACGGCCTCGCCGCGTGAGGTCTTCGGGGTGTTCCTGTA
>DAOMFH010000485.1:0-1666 GCA_035429705.1 Actinomycetota bacterium | reverse complement strand
CGCAAGTCCTCGCCCGCCGAAATGCGACCGGGCATCTACTTCGACGGTGGATTCGGGGTGGGCAAGACGCACCTACTGGCCTCCCTGTGGCATGCCACCGAGGGCCGGCGGACGTTCGGCACCTTCGTGGAGTACACACACCTGGTCGGTGCGTTGGGGTTCGCCGGAGCGGTGACTGCCCTGTCCGACCACACCCTGGTGTGCATCGACGAGTTCGAACTCGACGACCCCGGCGACACCGTGCTGATGAGCTCGCTGCTGATGGCCCTGACCGAACGCGGGGTGCGGCTGGCCGCGACCTCCAACACGCTGCCCGACGCGCTGGGTGAGGGTCGGTTCGCCGCCGACGACTTCCTGCGGGAAATCCAGGGGCTGTCGGCACATTTCGACGTCATCCGCATCGACGGGGTCGACTACCGGCACCGGGGGGTGCCCACCGCCCCGCCGCCGTTGAGCGAGCAGGAAGTGACCGATCTGGTCGCATCGCGACCGGGCGCAGCGCTCGACGACTTCGAGGCCGTGTGCCGGCACCTGTCCAAGGTGCATCCTTCCCGCTACGCCCAACTGGTGGCCGGCGTCCCGCTGGTCGGCTGGACGGGGGTCCGGCAGTTGCGCCATCAGGACGTGGCGCTGCGGTTCGTGGTGCTGGTGGACCGGTTGTACGACCAGGACGTGCCGGTGGCGGCCGCGGGGGAGTCGCTGAGCGCGGTGTTCGCCCCGGAGATGCTCAAGGGCGGCTACCGGAAGAAGTACTACCGGGCGCTGTCCCGGCTCGCGGCACTGGCGGATCTGGCTCGGACCAGAGGCGCCTCAGGCGTGATCGGCTAGCCACTGGGCCCCCACCCGCTGCTCCTTGTTCAGGTACTTGCTGATCCACTCCGCCACGAACTTCTCGATCCGCCCACCGACAAGCGGGACCGTGCATTTGATCGGACCCTGGGTCTCGACCGCGGTTCCGCCGTTCTGTGGTCGCAGCGAGATGGTGCCCGAGAAGGTCATCGGCTGGCCGTTGAAATCCAGGACGAAGTCCGCGCGCCGTGAGCCGTCTTCGCTCGCATCACTCCACTGCTGCGTCTCGCTGAGCGGGATGGACTCGCCGAGGAACCGCTTGACGAATCCCGGCACTTTGGCGGGCATGACCCGGTCGTTGCGGATCCGGACCCCATCGGCATTGTGCTCGACTTCGGCCTCGACCTCCAGCGACCCGCTCTGAGTGCTCTTGTGAACGATGAACTCCTCGTCGGCGAGCATGGCGAAAACCGTGGCCGGGTCCGCGTCGTAGAACTGGACCTCATCGATCTGTGCGGGCATACCCTGATCCTGCCGCATACTCTCCTGCCGCTGACGCATCACCGTCGTTCAGCTTCGCGTCGCGGGGTGAGCCGCAGGTCACGACGCCTGCGACGGATAGTGGACCGGTTGCCTGCGTGCGTGATCTCGTCGGCTCCACAACCGCCGCGACTGTCGCACGGTTGTCACCCGCTTCGCGACTGGCGCGCGGTTGTTGGCTTGGCCGGGGTCAAACCCCCAACGGCGCAGCAGTCGCGGGCGGGCGGCCAGGCGCGCCCCGGGAACACGCCCACCAGACCCCGCCGACGTGCCGCATCACCCCCGCGACTGTCGCACGGTTGTCACCCGCTTCGCGACTGGCGCGCGGTTGTTGGCT
>DAOMFH010000484.1:0-1672 GCA_035429705.1 Actinomycetota bacterium | reverse complement strand
CGCTGCCGGCGTTCGGCCCGCTCGCCGGTGGCGGTCAACTTGTCCCGGTGCTCCACGATCTGCTCCCAGATCTTCGCAAGCCCGTCGTTGGTCAACGCCGAGCAGGTGAGCACCGGGGGTCGCCAGTTCGGCGACGCCGGGGTCATCAGCCGGATCGCCCGGCGGTAGTCGGCGGCGGCCAGCCGGGCGCGCTTGAGATTGTCCCCGTCGGCCTTGTTCACCGCGATCAGGTCGGCCAGTTCCAGCACGCCGCGTTTGATCCCCTGCAGTTCGTCCCCCGCGCCGGCCAGCATGAGCACCACGAAGATGTCGACCATCTCGCTGACGGTGGTCTCGGACTGCCCGACCCCGACGGTCTCCACCAGGACCACGTCGAATCCGGCCGCCTCGCACAGCAGGATCGACTCCCGGGTGGCGCGGGCCACACCCCCCAGGGAACCGCCGGCAGGCGAGGGCCGTACGAAGGCATTGGGGTCGGTGGCCAGACGGTCCATGCGGGTCTTGTCGCCAAGGATCGCCCCGCCGGTGCGCGAACTGCTGGGGTCCACCGCCAGCACGGCAACCTTGCGGCCTTCGCCGGTGAGGTTGATCCCGAACTGGTCGATGAATGTGGACTTGCCCACGCCCGGCACCCCGGTCAGGCCGATGCGGTCGGCCCGGCCGGTGTCCGGCATCAGGGCGGTCAGCAGATCCGCGGCCGCCTGGCGATGCGCGGGCTTGCGGCTCTCGACCAGCGTGATCGCCCGGGCCAGCCACATGGTGTCGCCTGACCGGACGAGATCGGCCAGCTCGCCGGTGTCTGGCAGCGGCCGCCTCATGAGCCGAGCAACTGCTCCAACAGGCCCTCGGCGGCTTCCGCGATCACCGTGCCGGGCGGGAAGATCGCCGCCGCGCCGGCTTCCCGCAGCGCGTCGAAGTCCTGCGGCGGGATGACCCCGCCGACCACGACCAGGATGTCCGGCCGGCCGAGTTCGGCCAGCGCGGTCTTGAGCTGCGGCACCAGCGTGAGATGACCGGCGGCCAGGGAGGAGGCGCCGACGATGTCGACGTCGTTCTCCACCGCCTGCCGCGCGACCTCGTCCGGGGTCTGGAACAGCGGCCCGATGTCGACCACGAAGCCGAGGTCGGCGAAGGACGACGCGATCACCTTCTGGCCGCGGTCGTGGCCGTCCTGACCCATCTTCGCGATGAGGATGCGCGGGCGGCTGCCCTCACGTTCCTCGAAGGCGGAGATGCTGTGCTGCACGGTGTCGACCTGCGCGTTGTGGTCACCCATTTCCTGTCGGTACACCCCGGAGATCGAACGGATATCGGCCTTGTGCCGACCGTACACATTCTCCAGCGCCAGCGAGATCTCCCCGACGGTCGCATGCACCCGGGCGGCCTTCACCGACAGGTCCAGCAGGTTGCCGCTACCCTCCCGCGCGGCGGTCTCCAACTCGGCCAGCGCGTGGTCCACGTCGGCCTGGTTGCGCTCGGCCTTGAGCCGTTCGAGTTTCGCCAACTGCCCGGCGCGCACGGCGGCGTTGTCGACCTTGAGCACCTCGATGTCCTCCGGCGCCTCGGGACGGAACTTGTTCACCCCGATCACGGCCTGCCGGCCGGAGTCGATCCGGGCCTGGGTGCGGGCGGCGGCCTCCTCGATGCGCAGCTTCGGGATGCCGGCCTCGAT
>DAOMFH010000483.1:0-1673 GCA_035429705.1 Actinomycetota bacterium | reverse complement strand
TTCGTCCTGAGCCAGGATCAAACTCTCCGTGAATGAACTATGTGTCGCTCACGAAAATGTGAACCTGGCAAGAACAGATTTATCATCTGTCATTGCCTCAAAGAAATCCCATCGACAACCGATCGAGACCGGCCGCCGAACGGGGTTCGGCATTGACTTTTGGCACACTGTTGAGTTCTCAAGGAGCGGACGCACACCGTTGACTTCCAGTTTCACTGGGAGGTCTCGGGGGCAACTTCTCCACAATACCAGGGTGGGTTGAGATGTTCAACCACCCCCTGGTTCCCGCGCGTTTCGAGGGCCCTTGCGGGCTTCTCGGCTTGGTTGGGAGTCGCTCTCTCGAGCAACAAAAGTAAAGGTAGCAGGCGGTTTTCCGGGGTTTGGCAGGGGGGTCTCACCCCAGGTCGGCCACCGCGATGGACCGCTTCCCGCGGCGCAGCAGGACCCATCGCCCGTGCAGCGCGGCGTCGGCCGGCAGGGTCGCCTCTGGGTCACCGGCCCGGACGTTGTTCACGTAGGCGCCGCCCTCCTTGACCGCCCGGCGGGCCGCGGACTTCGACTCACACAGGCCGGTGGCGACCAGCGCCTCGACCAGCGGGGCACCGGCCGGGACCGGCGCGGTCGGGACGTCCTCGGTCGCCTGCCGCCAGATGTCCTCGGGGAGCGCGGCCAGGTCTCCGCGGCCGAACAGGGCTGCGCTGGCTGCCTCGATGTGTTCACGGGCCTGCTGGCCGTGGACCAGATCGGTGAGCTCCGCGGCAAGTGCCCGCTGGGCGGCCCGGGTGGCAGGTCGCTGCTGCCACTCGGCGATGACCGTCTCCACTTCAGCCAGTGGGCGCAGGCTGAAGTAGCGCAGCAGGTTCGCGATGTCCCGGTCGTCGGTGTTGAGCCAGAACTGGTAGAAGGCGAACGGGGTGGTCTGCGTGGCGTCGAGCCACACGGCACCCCCGGCGGTCTTGCCGAACTTCGTGCCGTCGGCCTTGGTGACCAGCGGCACGGTCAGGCCGTGTGCCCGGCTGTCCGGGCCCGCGACCTTGCGGATCAGATCCAGTCCCCCGGTGATGTTTCCCCATTGGTCCGAACCGCCGACCTGCAGCGTGCAGCCGTGGTCGCGGAACAGGTGCAGGTAGTCCATGGACTGCAGCAGCATGTAACTGAACTCGGTGTAGCTGATGCCGTCGCCGTTGAGCCGGGCCGCGATCGACTCCTTGCCGAGCATCGCGTTGACGCTGAAGTGCTTGCCGACATCGCGCAGGAACTCGATGGCGGTCATCGGTGCCGTCCAGTCCAGGTTCGAGACCAGCACCGCCGGATTGTCCCCGTCGAAGTCGAGGAAGTGCTCCAACTGGTGCTTCACGTTCTCCACCCAGGAGGCGACAGTGTCGTCGGTGTTGAGCACCCGTTCGGTGCTGCGTCCGCTCGGGTCACCGATCAGCCCGGTCGCTCCCCCGACCAGCGCGATCACCTTGTGTCCGGCGAGCTGGAACCGGCGCAGCAGCAACAGTGGCACGAGGTTTCCCACGTGCAGGCTGGGGGCGGTCGGGTCGAAGCCGCAGTACAGCGTGATCCCACCCTCCAGCGCCTCGGCAAGCGCGCCGAGGTCGGTGGAGGAGGCGATCAGGCCGCGGGCTTCGAGGTCGGAGAGCAGGTCGGTCACGCCCACCATCTTGGCA
>DAOMFH010000482.1:0-1675 GCA_035429705.1 Actinomycetota bacterium | reverse complement strand
CGCACCACCCCGTCGGCGTCAACCACCGTCCAGACCGTGGCGTCGTGGATTCGGAATCTGCGTCCGGAGGCGGCCACCCGGATGCCGGAATACCCACGGACCACAGTCCCCGACGCCAGTGCTGCGGCCCGCTCGTCCCGCGCCTCCGGCGGCGCGCTCAGCCGCGATGCCATCCCCACCAGCGGCAACCCCCACAGGTCCCGGGCCGCATGGTTCGCGTACACGAACACCGGGTCGCTCGACGTGTCGTGGCACAACACCACCGCGGGCAGATCGTCGAGTTCCTCCGCCAGGCACAACCACTCGCCGACGAACCGCTCGTATGACGCGACGATCAGGTCCGGCCAGTCCATGCCTGGATTGTCCTGCCCCAGGGAAGGGGCCACGGCAACCGGATCACTTCTTCAGCGGCCGCAACCTCTCGCGCAGTGCGTCGACCTGTTGCACGATCCAGCCGATCAGCGGGTCGGTGTTGACGCTTGAGCCGGACACGTAGTCGTCGAGGTTGACCAGGTGGTAGGTGCGGGCGTTGACGGTGTTCAGCTGGTGGTTGATCCGGACCTCGCCGGCCACCGGCATCTTGAACAGGTTGGCCAGGTCGGTGCGCCACATGGTCGCCAGGTCGTCCGGGTCGGTGACCTTGTTACGCATCTCGGCGGTGAAGCCTATGACCGTGCGGCTGCCCATGGACTGACTGATCGCACCGGAGCCGGACTTGCGGTCCACCATGATGTACACCGCCGAGAGCACCTCGTCGCCGGGGAGCTTGAACCCCATCGTCTGCTTGTCGGAGTCGGCCACGACCCGGAAGGGCCGCCAGCCCTGGTAGGACAGCCCTTTGATGATCTGACCGCAGACGATCTCGTCCTTCGACTCGCGCAGTTCCGACTTGTGCGCGTAGTTGGTCATCGCGTTGAACAGACCCATCAGGACACCTCCCCGAACCGGGCTTGGATGAACGTCTTCATCGTGTAGACGATGCTGGCGATGTGCTTGCGCAGCAGTTCGTGGTCCACGGCCAGGTGTTCGTCGACGTAGCGCTCGATCTCCAGGAAGAGGTCGATCTGGGCGTACACGTAGCCCGAGCTGAGGTCGGCGTCGAACGTCACCGTCCCGGGCTCGGGGCTGGCGATGAACCCGCTCTGCACCTCCTGCTTGACGGCCTGTCCGACCTTGCTGAACTGCGGGACGCGCTGGCCGTAGCCGATCACGGCCGAGGCGCGGTGCCCGATCATCTTGGCTACGGCGGGGTCGGGCGTGAGGTGCTGCAGTGAGACGTTGACCCGGGAATGGTCGGCGGGCTCTTCGAACCGCAGCCGGTGGGTGCCGGCCGTGCCCGCCCAGACGTTGGCCGTCTCCATGTCGATCAGGACGAACCCGCAGTCCACCAGCGCGGTGATCACCCCGCCGAGCATCGCCTCATCGATGGACGTGGCGTACTCGGTCTCCTTGTACATGTCCCAACTGCGGCCGACCAAGTCGATGAACTCGTCGTCGAGCTCCTGGTCGCTCATGCCGCTCATCAGCGCCGCCGAGGCGGAGGCGGGCGCGGCCGGGGGCGGGGGCGGGCCCAGACCCAGGCCCAGTTCACTCAGCGGCGTCCAGCCGGGGGCACCCTCCCACCAGACGTGGGTGGTGGCCGCCAGCGTGCCCGCCCTCACCTGTGCGACGACGG
>DAOMFH010000481.1:0-1706 GCA_035429705.1 Actinomycetota bacterium | reverse complement strand
CAACTCCGGAACCAACGTGGTCGCCGAACTCGGTGTGACCGGCGGCGATACCGTGCGAGTGAGCGTCGGGAGGCTGTCATGAACGTGGCCGGGTTCGGCACAGACCCGTTCTGGCTGATCTGCGTGAAGGTGCTGGGACTGTTCGTCCTGCTCGTGCTTATCGTGCTGCTCACCATCTGGGCCGAGCGCCGGGTGGTGGCCCGCATGCAGAGCCGGATCGGCCCGAACCGGGTCGGCCCGTTCGGCCTGCTGCAGTCGCTGATGGACGGCGTGAAACTGGCGCTCAAGGAAGAGATCATCCCGCGCAAGGTGGAGTTGGGGGTCTACATCCTGGCGCCGATCCTCTCGGCCATACCGGCCTTCCTGGCGTTCGCCGTGATCCCGTTCGGCCCGCAGGTGTCGATCTTCGGGCAGCAGACCATGCTGCAGCTGACCGACTTCCCGGTGAGTGTGCTGTACGTGCTGGCCATAGCCTCGATCGGCATCTACGGCATCGTGCTGGCCGGGTGGGCGTCCGGCTCGACGTATCCGCTGCTTGGCGGGTTGCGTTCGACGGCACAGATGATCTCCTACGAGATCGCTATGGGCCTTTCGTTCGTGGCCGTCTTCGTCTACGCGGGCAGCATGTCCACCTCCGAGATCGTCGCGGCGCAGACCAAGTTGTGGTTCATCCTGCTGCTGCTGCCGTCGTTCATGATCTACACCACGGCCATGGTCGGCGAGACCAACCGGGCTCCCTTCGACCTGCCGGAGGCGGAGGGCGAGCTCGTCGGTGGCTTCCACACCGAGTACTCGTCGTTGAAGTTCGCCATGTTCTTCCTGGCCGAGTACATCAACATGGTGACCGTTTCCGCCCTGGCCACGACGTTGTTCCTCGGCGGGTGGCGGGCCCCCTGGCCGCTGTCGATCTGGTCGGGGGCGAACGAGGGCTGGTGGCCGATGCTCTGGTTCCTGGTGAAGGTCTGCCTGTTCCTGTTCGTGTTCATCTGGTTGCGCGGCACGCTGCCCCGGCTGCGCTACGACCAGTTCATGCGGTTCGGTTGGAAGGTCCTCATCCCGGCCTCGCTGGGCTGGATCGTGGTCGCCTCGGTCTCCCGCTTCGCCTTCGGCCTGGAAGGCTCCGAGGTGCCGGTGGTGATGGTCGCGTTCGGCTTCGCCGTACTGCTGCTGATCATCGCCTCCTACGCCGCCCAGTTGCGCCGTGACCGCCGGGCGGCGGCGCACGATGCGGCCCTGGCCTCCTTCGCGGAGCCCATCGATCCCTACGCGGGTGGCCATCCGGTCCCGCCGATGCCCGGCCAGGACCTGCTGCAGCCCAACCCCGTCAAGGCCCTCGGCCAGGAGGTGCCCGATGCCTGAGATGCCGCCGGTGGTCAAGGGTTTCGCCACCACGTTCGTCACCCAGTTCCGCAAGGTGGTCACCGAGCAGTACCCCGAGGAGCGCGACGAGTTCCCCCCGCAAGCGCGCTACCACGGCCGGCACCAGTTGAACCGTCATCCCGATGGTCTGGAGAAGTGCGTCGGGTGCGAGTTGTGTGCGTGGGCGTGCCCGGCGGATGCGATCTTCGTGGAGGGTGCCGACAACACCCCCGAGCAGCGGTTCTCCCCGGGGGAGCGCTACGGCCGCGTCTACCAGATCAACTATCTGCGGTGCATCGGCTGCGGACTGTGCATCGAGGCGTGCCCCACCCGGGCGCTGACCATGA
>DAOMFH010000480.1:0-1710 GCA_035429705.1 Actinomycetota bacterium | reverse complement strand
GGGTCAGATCCGGGGGGTAAGCGCTGGTGTAGGCGACCTGCTCGCCGGTGGCCGGATGTCTGAAACCCAGGCGCACAGCGTGCAGCCACTGCCGGGACAGGCCCAGTCGCTGGCTCAGGGCCGGGTCGGCGCCGTAGGTCAGGTCCCCGCAGCAGGGATGCCGGACCGCGGACATGTGCACTCGGATCTGGTGGGTGCGGCCGGTCTCGAGCTGGACCTCGACCAGCGATGCGAACCTGTGACTCTCCAGCGTCCGGTAATGCGTGATACTGGGCCGGCCCTCGGCGGTCACCGCGAACCGGTGCTGGTGGCGTGGGTCACGGCCGATCGGAGCGTCGATCGTTCCGGCCGGCGGGTCGGGATGACCCTGTACGAGGGCGTGGTAGACCTTCGTGACGTTCCTGTGCTTGAAGTCGCGCTTGAGCGCGGAGTAGGCCCGGGCTGACTTGGCGACCACCATGACTCCACTGGTCCCGACATCCAGCCGGTGCACGATGCCATGGCGCTCATCGGCACCGACCGGCGCGATCTGGTAACCCGCACGGGCCAGCGCCGCCACCACGGTGGGCCCATCCCACCCGGGGCTGGCATGTGCGGCCATGCCCACCGGCTTGTCCACCACCAGGATGTCGTCATCGGTGTGGATGACCGGCAGGTCCATGACCGGCGGCTCGATCACCGGATCGTCCAGTTCTTCTACGACCACCATCTGGTCGGCCAGGACCCGCGCAGACTTGGGCAGCAGGTCGCCGTCCACCGTCACCAGTGCACGATCCACGAGTTCGGCCGCGCGGCTGCGCGACAGCCCCAGCATCCGGGCCAGTGCCTGGTCCAGCCGCTGGCCGGCCAGTCCGCCGGGCACCGGATACATGCGCCCGCTCATGCCGCGGCCGGATCCTTCGCCGACTCCCGGGGCCGGTCGTAGGGCACGTTCAGCAGGCTCAGCCCGACGATCATGACGGCCGCGGTGACCAATGACATGTCCGCGACGTTGAAGACCGGCCAGTGCGGCAGGCGCAGGAAGTCCACCACATGCCCCTGCAGGGGTGCCGGGGACCGGAAGAGCCGGTCGATCAGGTTTCCGACGGCACCCCCGAGCATCAGGCCGAGGGCGACTGCCCACCACATCGACACCAGCCGGGTGGACATCCGGAACAGCACCACGGCCACGACGATGGCCAGCAGGCTGAAAACGATCGTGGCGCCGGCCCCGAGCCCGAAGGCGGCCCCCGAGTTGCGCACGAAACTGAACTTGAGCAGTTCCCCCAGCACTGGGCGCTCCGGTCCCCCCTCCAGCGCGGCCACCGCCCACGCCTTGGTCAGCTGGTCGACGACCAGTACCGTCGCAGCGGTCGCCCACGCGACCAGGACCGCGGTATGTCTCACCCGGTCCACGGTAGACAGCCGCGGCCCACCCCTCGGCGGTGGGGACGGGATGCGGACCGGTTCGCACTCCGGTGGCCGGGCTTCAGTCACCCGGCGACGACAGCAGGTCCGCCCACGTCCGAGCCATGTTCGGGGGCGGGTCCGCCACCTCGATGCCCTTGGTCCGGGCCCGCCCGCCGGAGGTGATCCGGACCTGGGCACGCCTGACCCCGAGGGCCTTCGCCAGTGCCGCGACGACCGCCTCGTTGGCCGCACCGTCGACGGCCCGGGCGGCAACCCGGACCACCAGTTCCGGCGGATCGCCGAAGGAGCCGCCGACCCCGG
>DAOMFH010000479.1:0-1727 GCA_035429705.1 Actinomycetota bacterium | reverse complement strand
TCGCGCTGGTGTACAACAACGCCAAGGTCGCCGCACAGGTAGCGGTCGCCTACGCGGGCTGACGCCACAGCGGAGGAACTGCCAAGGGAGGCCGGGTGCTGGATCGCCAGCCCCGGCCTCCTTTGTGCCTGTCGATCCTCGTTGCGCAAGGTCGGCAGTCTCCTGCTGACGGCCACCCCGAGACCGAAGGGCCGGCATCCGAGCCGAGACGACAGGTAAGACCTACCGGGTCCACGGACACCAACGGGATGTGAACAGTTCGGAACCCACCCGCGGCATTCCGCCCTTGGCGCGCAGCATCCCACGGGGGCGACTGCTGCGCTGGCGCCGGGAACAACTCATGGCGGCAGGCTATGACGAACTCTCGGCACATCGGTTGGCCGTCAACGGCTCCGTGGATTTGCATGCCATGCTTGTGCGCAAGGATCAGCGTGACGCCGCGGGAATGCCCAGCGAGGTGGCTCGGGCCGCGGGGAAGGGGTCGGCCGGAGGTGGTCGAGATGAGTGAGCCGAACATGGCTCTGGTCCGCGAGCACGAACCGCATACTCCCGGGGCTGACGGGGACTTCCCCGACGGTGAATGGGTTGATCGCCTGACTGCAGCCGGACCGGTTCGCGAGGATGCCGTGGCCCGCTTGCATGCCTTGATGCTGCGAGCAGCCCGGCACCGGGTCAGCCGGATGCCTGACGTCGCCGCCCTCGGCGCGGCCCGCCGCGAGGAGGTCATCCACACCGCGGCGGATGATGCGACGGTGTCCGTGCTCTCCCGGCTGACGTCGTTCGAAGGGCGCAGCAAGTTCACCACGTGGGCCTACAAGTTCGGCATCCTCCATGCCGGTGTGGAGGCGCGTCGGGTGGCCTGGCGGGGTCGTGAGATCGATCTGCACGACGCCCCGGAGCCGCGCCAGTCGGCGGCGTCCTCACCGGAGGCGTACGCGGAGGGCAACGACTTGGCCAGGGCCGCGCGCAAGGGGCTCGAGGAAGCGCTCACGACCCACCAGCGGCGGGTCGCAGTGGCCCTGCTGATCGACGAGGTGCCTATCGACGTCCTGGCCGAGCGACTGGGCACAACCAGGAACGCCCTGTACAAGACTCTGCATGATGCCCGCAAACGACTGCGAGCCCACCTGTCAGACCAAGGCTTCATGCCCGCAGCCATGTCACCGATGGAGGTGAACTGATGACCGACCCAATGGAACTGGACCGAGTGGTCATCGACCGCCTGACGGCGAACACCGAGCCCTGGCTGTCTTGTGACGACTGTTTCGAGCAGGTCGATGTCGCCATCGAGGAACTGCTCACCTCAGCGAGCCCCTTCAGTGAGCCGTTCCGGGTGCACTTGCTGGCCTGTGGGGTTTGTCACGAGGAAGCGGACTCGCTGGCGGCGATGGTAGCCGCGGACTACGGCATGACCGGCTCGGAGGCGGTCGCGCGCCTCGAGGCTGCCCTGCTCGAACCGTCCCGCTGAGAGTCCTGGAGCCGGTAGCGGGCCGCGTCCTGCATGGCGGACGCCGCGCCGGGCGGGCTCATGTGCGGCGACCCCGGGCCGCTGCGTGGCATCCAGACATCGCCACCCGCGAGTAAGCACGGAGCAGCGCCCGCGACCTCCACTGATCCGGAGACCGGGTCGTTGTGGGTTGTTGCTCACCGGCGCAGCGGTTGCTCGGGATTGCCTCACGGATGCGCCTGGCTCCCCGCGAGCCCGATTGTCCGACGCCCGGACCGGT
>DAOMFH010000478.1:0-1739 GCA_035429705.1 Actinomycetota bacterium | reverse complement strand
CGGGTGGAGCGCGGCACTTCCGTGGCAACGGCCCACGTACGGGCGGCGGTTGAGCCTCTGCGTGACTGCCCGGGTCTGCTATGGCTCTCCGGCGAGAAGGCGCGTCCATTCGGCCACCGCCACGAGATCGCAGGCGCTTGCAGGCTCCCTTCCTGGTCCACGCCACCGCCGGGTCTCCAGCTGGCCGACTGTAGGCTCAGACCATGATCAACGGGGGAGCTTCTCGATACGTTTTCTTGACAATCGTGACTGTTGGCGCTGCCGCATCGATGGTCGCTTCACCGGCCGTGGCCAACACCACCGACCTCACCATCCGCATGTCCGGGTGCAACGGCTGCAAGGTCACCGCGGTGCACAGCGTCCACCCCGGATGGGACGCCATCGACGACTCGGACGATTGGCGCAAGTCCGCGAGGGTGCGCAAGGGGGTCGCACGACTAACGGTGCCGACCAGCAGGACCCGAGGCATGGCGTTCGAACTCGATGCCGGCAAGTACAACGCCGGCAACTCGGTGCCCATGCTGGCCCTTCGCTACGCAGGCAAGGCCGTGGGTTCGAAGGTCGGGTGGTATGCGTCCGCGCAAGGCAAGCGTGCCTCGTACTGTTGGGCGGGCACGGATGCACCGCGGGTGACGTTGCGGATCCGCACCCAGCGCTGGGTGAACCGCATGCGCCCACCGGCGGCGCCGGAACGGCACATCATCCGCGCCTGGGCGAGCCCCACACAGCCCACCCTGCGCGACGACCTGAACATGGACCCCACCAACGACGGGGTGCTGGGCATCCAGCAGGGTCCGTTCTGTTTCGATTCCGGGTTGACCGCCGCCCTGTCAGCCGTCAGCGGCGTGCCGGCGGGTCACTCAGTGTGGATCAAGCCCTCGGGTGGCTCCTACCAGATGCTTCGACTGTGGCGCTCCGGCGCGAAACTGCGGCTCTACCGCGACGAGGGCTCCTATCCCGGCGATGGCTTCTACTGCTCATGGGGCACATTGCACGGCAAGACGTTCATCGGCAAAGAGCAGCGCCTCGCACCTGAGCCCGTCCGCGCCCGGTACACGATCGGCAAGAAGGGCAACAGACTCAAAGTCCTCGGACTGACCGGATCCGCAGTCGAGGACCGCCTGCCCTGGCGACGGGGAAGCCTGCAGAAATACTTCCGACTGGTGCCCGATGCGGCCGGGAACACCGGCCAGTGGTGCCGCGGATTCAAGCCGGCGGAGTGAGCGCATGCGACGCACTCTGATCGTCGTCCTGGCCTTCGCACTGGCGGGCGTCGTTGCCCCCGCGGCGACTGCCAGCGGCAACCGTACCGACTACTGGTTGGATCGCGACCCTGGCCCGTGGACCGGTGGCATGGTCGTCATCCGGCGTGGCGGGAAATACTGGGCTTACGGCAAGTTCTTCGAGGGACGAGTCTGCTTGAACGGCCGTAGAGACGGCTCCACCGTACGCATGAAGGGCACATTCGAGCAGTACGAACAGCAGCCCGTGCGAGTGTCCTGGCGTCTGCGCAATGGGATGCCGCGCGTCAAGTACTCATTGGGCACCGCCGGCGAGTGGCGGCGCGTCAGTCGAACGGACTTCGTCACCGCCACGACTACAGGCGACCGTCTGCTCAAGACGGCCCGAATCCACTCCCCGCGGCGTTGGCGCGCGGTCTGCTCGTGGGCGTCTGCCTAGCAGGTGGGGACTCCACGGCCGCAGCGGTGACTGTGCTTGTCGGCCATGACACCCGACGA
>DAOMFH010000477.1:0-1748 GCA_035429705.1 Actinomycetota bacterium | reverse complement strand
ACGAACACGACTATCGGGTAGGTCATCGCCGACTTGATCGTCGAACGCAGTTTGACCTCGGCCTCGAAGTTGTCCGCCAGTTGCATCAGGACCTGATCCAGGAAGCCGCCGGTCTCACCTGCCCGGGTCATGTTGACCATGATCGGCGGGAAGACCTTGGGGTGCTGGGCCAGTGCCTGTGACAGTGACGACCCCTGCTCGACGGCCAAACGCACGGAGGAGTAGACCTCCCCGAGGTACTTGTTCTCGGTCTGTTCGGACAGGATCGACAGGGCTCGCAGCAGCGACAATCCGGAGTTGATCATGGTTGCGAACTGGCGGGAGGACACCGCCAGTTCCTTGAGCTTCACCCGGTTGCCCATCCCGGGGATCTTGACCTCTTTGTTGAGCCCGGCATTCGCCTGTGCGATGGAGATGGGGGCGTAGCCCATGCCCTTCAGTTTCGTGGCCACTGCGGCCGGCGACTCGGCCTCGATCCGGCCGCGCACGACCTTGCCGCTGCGGTCGCGGACCTGGTAGTCGAAGGTGGCCAGACTCATCGTGACCTCCCCATCAGCCGCAGGAAGTCCTCGACGTTGTTGCAGTTCTCCATAGCCTCGTCGAAGGTGATCTGGTGCGAGCGGGTCAACTCGGCAAGACTCTGGTCGAGGGTCTGCATCCCGTGCTGCGCGCCGGCCTGCATCGCCGAGTAGATCTGATGGGTCTTGCCCTCCCGGATGAGGTTGCGGATGGCCGGCGTAGCGACCAGCACCTCGGCGGCGGCGACCCGACCGACACCATCGCTCTTCTTGCACAGAGCCTGGCAGACGATGCCCTGCAGGGTGCCAGCCAACTGCTGACGGATCTGCTGCTGCTGGTGGGGCGGGAAGACGTCGATGATCCGGTCGATCGTCTGGGCGGCGTCCTGTGTGTGCAGGGTGGCGAAGACCAGGTGTCCGGTCTCCGCGGCCGTCAGCGCGACCTGGATCGTCTCGAGGTCACGCATCTCTCCCACCAGGATGATGTCCGGGTCCTGCCGGAGCACGTGCTTGAGGGCCTCGGAGAACGAGTGGGTGTCGGTCCCCACCTCGCGCTGGTTGACCAGGCAGTTCCGGTGGTGGTGCAGGAACTCGATCGGGTCCTCGACGGTCATGATGTGGTCGTGGCGCTGGCTGTTGGCGATGTCGATCAGGGCGGCCAGCGTCGTGCTCTTGCCTGAACCGGTCGGACCGGTGACCAGGACGAAGCCGCGGGGCAGTTTGGAGAAGGTCCCCACGACCGGCGGGATCCCCAACTCCTCCAGGCTCTTGATGTCGAACGGGATCACCCGGAACGCCGCCCCCAGCGCCTCGCGCTGCCGGTACATGTTCACCCGGAAGCGTGCACGGCCGGGAAGAACGAACGACATGTCCAACTCCAGGTCCTGCTCGAAGACCTCGCGCTGCTGCTGGGTGAGCATCGCGTACAGCACCCGCTGCAACCCCCCTGCGTCGAGTTTCGCCGCACCCTTGAGTGGACGCAGGTCACCGGCCACCCGCACGGTCGGGGGGGCACCGGCGGTCAGGTGCAGGTCGCTCGCCTTGAGCGCCAGCATCGCATCGAGCGATTCGACCAGGCTGAAGTCGGACGTCTGCACCTGCTGCTCGGTGGTGGGTCTCGCGGGAGCAGCCGGCTGAGGTCGCGACTGGTTCGGTCCGGCCTGCGGCGCGGCGGGCGGTGGCATCGGCACGGCCGCCGAGGTCGGCGGGGCCGGTGGGGCCAGCGGGGGT
>DAOMFH010000476.1:0-1760 GCA_035429705.1 Actinomycetota bacterium | reverse complement strand
CCCCGCCTGGGTGCCCCCACCACCTCGAAGCGGTCGACCCTCACCGGGCGCGCGGGCAGTTCGACCTTCTCACCACCGCGCACGCGCGCATACGAGCGCACCCCGGCCACTTTGACCGCTGACACCGCACTGGGGACCTGCTGGATGTCGCCGGTAAGTGCGGTGATGGCCGCTGACAAGCCGGCCGGGTCCCATTCCCAGCCCGGCTCGGCGACCACTTCACCCTCAGCATCGTCGGTGAGCGTCCCTATCCCGATGCGGATGGTGGCCTCGTAGGTCTTCGGCTGGCCCTGGACGAATCGCAGCAGCCGGGTGGCATGTCCCAGCCCGACGACCAACACCCCCGTAGCCATGGGATCCAGGGTGCCAGCGTGACCGACCCGGCGCTGCTGGTACAGGCGCCGCAGTCGCCCGACCACGTCGTGGCTGGTCCACCCGGCGGGCTTGTCGATCAGCGCGAAACCGGAGATCACCACCTCACCGCACCCGGGGTTCTGCCCGAAGGAAAACGGAGCGCACGCGACCGCCCGACCTCACTCCCGGGACTCGTCCCACGCCGCCACTGCGGACAGGAACATTCCGAGCGTGGCGTCCGCATCCCCCGACCCGGTGAAACCTGCGGCCATGACGTGGCCGCCTCCGCCGATCTCGGCGCAGACACTGCCCACGTCCACCGAGCCCAGGGAACGGGCAGAGATCCGCCAGTCGCCGTCGTCGTCCTCCTTCAGCACGACCGCGACCTCGGCTCCCTCGACCGTGCGCACCGCGTCGATGAGCGCCTCGACCTGCGTGAAGGCGATGCCGTACCGGTCCCGGAGCGTCCGGTCCACCCGCACCACTGCGACCTGCACCGCCTGCGCGTCGATGACCTCCAGCCGGGCCATGACATCGGCGTGCAATCGGAGGTAGTCACGGGACTTGGTGTCGAACATGGCCTTCGCAGCGGCGGCGAAGTCGATACCGGTCTCCATCAGCCGGGCGGCGACCCGCATCGTCTCCGGGGTGGTCGACGCGAAGCGGAAGGACCCGGTGTCCGAACTGATCGCGGCGTACAGGCACAACGCCATGTCCCGGCTGAGTTCCACCCCGAGGGCGTCGATCAACTCCAAGGCCAGCAGGCCGGTGGCCGGGCGGGTGGCATCGGCGTGCACGAGCGGGGCGAACGGCACGAAACTCGCATGGTGGTCGATCGCGATGAACGTCGCCGCGGTCTGCCCCACCGGCAGCAGCCGACCGATCCGGTCACCCGAGGATGCGTCCATACTGACGACCACCTGGGCGGATTCGATGGCCCCCGGATCCTCGATCAGGTCACCCCGCGGCAGGAATCGCAGGCTCAGCGGCACCTCGAACGGATCGTCCGGGAAGGTCACCCGGGCATCGACTCCCAACTCCTCCAGGGCGATCGCCGTGGCCAGGCTCGAGCCGAGGGCATCCGCATCAGGATTCACATGGGCCACCAGCAGGACTTCGGAGGCCGCGCGCAACCGGTCGGCGATCTGCGTAAGGCTGGCGTTCACCTGTTGATTGTAGGGGCGGACGGGCGCGATGCGGGCCGACCCGACGTGCTGTGACCAGCCTGATTGACGAAGCGTCGCTGTCCGGAATCGACCGGTGGCGCAGCGTCGCCGGATCCGCCCCGGCAAGCTACTCGTCGGCCTCGTCGTCCTTCCTGTACGGGTCGGGATCGCCGGCGAACGCCGCACCGGCGGCCATCCCGGCGACCTCAGCGTCGCGATCGCGGGCCGCCCGCAGCAGGT
>DAOMFH010000475.1:0-1761 GCA_035429705.1 Actinomycetota bacterium | reverse complement strand
ACGACGGACTTGGCCTTGTTGGTCTGCAATTGCCCGATGAAGTGCCAGTTCACCGCCACATCCGGGCACTGCGCATGTTTCGCAGACGCCTCCTGGTCCCGGTTCTCCCCGATGTCGCGCACCCCCAGGGCGGCCAGCCGGTGCACATCCTCGGCGCCGAAGAACTTGGTCACAACGATCAGGGTCGCCGGGGGCCGACCGGCGGTGGCACAGGCGGCGGCGATCCGCTCCCGCACGGTTGCCAGGTTGGCGGCCAGCACTCGCATACGCAAGTCGTCGCTCATGCCGCCCTCCTCATCACGACCAGTGCCTGCCGGCCCGTGATCCCATCCCGGCGGTACGAGAACAGTTCCTCGGTCTCGGCTGTGCAGCGGGGGTCGGCCGACACCTCGACGGCGTACTCGCGCAATTGCGCCACCACCCCTGCGCGCAGGTCGATGGCTGGACCGGCGGCACCGGCAACGACCGCCACCGGGAGCACATCGGCCATCGCCGCAGCACGCTGCTCATCCACGGGATAGCAATCGGGGCAGATCGTGGGCCCGATGTGCGCCCGTGCGTTCACGAGCCCGGAACCGGCCGCCAACAGGGCGTCCAGCGCCGCTGGCACTACACCTCGCACCAACCCCTGCCATCCACAGTGGATCGCCGCGATCCAACCATCCGCGGTGCTCAGTCCGACCATGGCGCAGTCAGCCCCCTGCGCAGCGATGGCCAGACCGCTCTGGTCAGTAATGAGGGCGTCGGTGCCGGGCACGTCCGGCACCACCTCGTCCACGTACGCCACGTTGCCCGAGTGCGCGGCTCTGGTGAAGACCACTGCCGCCACCCCGAGCCGCCCGGCCAGGGCAGCCCGGTTGGTGGCGACCGCCTCGGGCGCATCCCCGACGTGTACCGCGAGGTTACCCAAGGCGAACGCCCCCTGGCTCACCCCGGCCATACGGTCGGTGATGAGCCAGGAGGCGTCGTGGATGGCCCCGGAGGTCACTTCAGGAAGTCGGGGACGTCGAGCTCGTCGGCCTCCTTGCTGACAGGTGCGTCCTCGAAGGAAACGGCCCGGGTGGCGGGCGCCAATGGACGTCCCACCTCCTCGGAACGACTCGACAGGTCGATCGCCGGGCGCTCGACCGGGACAGTGGCGCTGGAGACGAAACCGTCGTTCGCCGCACGGGCGGGCGTCGTCAGGCGCGGCAGCGGCGCCCCTCCGTCGAAGCCGGCGGCGATGACGGTCACCCGCACCTCGTCGCCGAGGGTGTCGTCGATGACCGTGCCGAAGATGATGTTCGCCTCCGGGTGGGCCGCGTCGGACACCAGGCGGGCCGCCTCGGTGATCTCATGCAGCCCGAGGTCGGCGCCACCGGCCACACTCAGCAGAACACCGTGGGCGCCCTCGATGCTGGCCTCCAGCAGCGGCGAGGAGATCGCCATCTCCGCCGCCACCTGAGCCCGCTCGTCCCCGCGGGCGGATCCGATGCCCATGAGCGCGGAGCCCGCACCGGACATGACGCTCTTGACGTCGGCGAAGTCGAGGTTGATCAGACCGGGGGTGGTGATCAGATCGGTGATGCCCGAGACCCCCTGCAGCAGCACCTGGTCGGCCTGCTTGAACGCATCGATCATCGAGATGGTGCGATCGGCCAAGGCCAGCAGCCGGTCGTTGGGGATCACGATCAGGGTGTCGACTTCCTCGCGCAGGGAATCGATCCCGCTCTCGGCCTGGGTGGCGCGCCGCCGGCCCTCGAACATGAACGGCCGGGTCAC
>DAOMFH010000474.1:0-1772 GCA_035429705.1 Actinomycetota bacterium | reverse complement strand
CTGCCCACGGCCGGGTGCGCCTGCCACTCGAGCGGGCTGAACACCACGACCTACCTGCGCAGTGTGCAGGTGGTGGAGTACGACCGCCCCGCGCTGGCCGGCCTCACCGACCAGCTCGAGGCGCTGGCGCTGGCCGAGGACCTGCCCTCGCACGCATTCGCCGTGACGATCCGCCGCGACCCCGGGGATCCGCGTGCCTGACCTGCCGCTACGGCCCGAACTCGTCGGCCGATCGCCTTATGGCGCCCCGCAACTTGATGTGCCGGTCGCCCTGAACACGAACGAGAACCCCTACCCGCCGCCGCCGGAGATGATCGCCGAGATCGCCCGGCGCATCCCGCCGGACCTCAACCGGTACCCGGACCGGGACGCTGTTGCGCTGCGGTCGGCGCTGGCCGGCTACCTGCGTGAGCAGTCCGGCGTCGAGGTGACCGCGGCCCAGGTGTGGGCGGCCAACGGCTCCAACGAGGTCCTGCAGCAGCTTCTGCAGGCGTTCGGCGGTCCGGACCGGGTCGCCCTGGGCTTCCAGCCGGGCTACTCCATGCACGAGCTCATCAGCCGCGCAACCGGTACCGGGTTCATCGGCGTGCCCCGCGAAGGCCTCGCACTGCCCACCGACCTGCTGGTCGACGCGGTGCGCGAGCACCGCCCGGACGTGCTGTTCCTGTGCAGCCCGAACAACCCCACCGGCGACGCCCTGCCACTGGCGGCGATCGCAGCCGCCTATGACGCCGTGGCGGAGACGGACCGGGGAATCGTGGTGGTGGACGAGGCGTACGCCGAGTTCTCGGGCGTACCCAGCGCAGTGGGCCTTCTGGCGGGCCGGCCCAGACTGGTCGTGACTCGCACGATGAGCAAGGCTTTCGCGTTCGCCGGGGCACGCGTCGGCTACCTGGCTGCCGACCCGGCGCTGGTCGAGGCGCTGCTGCTGGTCCGGCTGCCCTATCACCTGTCCTCGCTGACCCAGTCCGCAGCCGAGGTCGCAATCGAGTTCGCCGACCGGCTGACCGAGCAGATCGCCCTGCTGCGCCGAACCCGGGAGCAGTTCGTGGCGGCGATGGCCGGACAGGGATGGCGGTGCCCGCCGTCGGACGCGAACTTCGTGCTGGTCGGCCCGTTCGAGGACCCTTCGGTGGCCTGGCAGCGGCTGCTGGACCAGGGCATCCTGGTGCGCGACGTCGGGCTGGCCGACTGGCTGCGGGTCACGGTCGGCACACCGGAACAGATGACGGCCGTGGTGAGCGCCATGGCGGGGCTACGGGACTTGAGGGAGTCGGGATGAGTCGGACGGCACGTGTGGAACGCGCGACCAAAGAGAGCGAGGTCCTGGTCGAACTCGACCTGGACGGCACGGGCGCGTCAGAGATCTCTACCGGGGTGCCGTTCTTCGACCACATGCTCGAGCAGATCGCCCGGCACGGTGGCCTGGACCTCACAGTGCGGACCCGCGGCGATCTGGAGGTCGACGCCCATCACACGGTGGAGGACACGTCGCTGGCGTTGGGACAGGCACTGCGCGAGGCACTCGGCGACAAGGCCGGCGTGCAGCGCTACGGCAACGCGATGATCCCGCTGGACGAGGCCCTGGCCCTGTGTGTGGTGGATCTGTCCGGTCGCCCGTACCTCGTGCACGAGGAACCGGAATTGATCGAACTCATCGGGACCTACGACACCACGCTCACCCGGCACATCTTCGAGTCGATCGTGGCAACGGCAAACATAACCCTCCACTTGAGAGTCATGTCCGGCCGGAATGCCCACCACATCGTGGA
>DAOMFH010000473.1:0-1785 GCA_035429705.1 Actinomycetota bacterium | reverse complement strand
CGCCGGCCAACACAAAACCACAATTTCAGGTCTTTACGGTTTCAGGGGATTGCCGACCCCCAACGTCGCAACAGTCGCTGGCCGCTGGCCTCTTGGACGGGGGCGCAGGTTGGTGGTTCTCCCCGGGTTCGGGTCTGCGCCGACTGCTGCGCGGTTGTCACCCGGATCGTGACTGTTGCAGGGTTGCTGGTCCGCGCTGGGTGAAACCCCCAACGCCGCAACAATCGTGAACACGTCCCGAGAACCAGCGGCACCGCCCAGCGTGCGGCCGCTGGGCAACCGCGACTCCCTCACCCAACCGCCGAGCCAGCCGCGTGCCCAACTCCTGGGCCGGAAGCCGGATCGGCTGCGCGGGTGCTGAATCCCGCCCGGCTACGCTGGGAAGCCGATCCCTGGAGAGATGTATGTTCAATTCCCTGTCCGACCGATTGACCGCAACCTTCAAGGGGCTGCGCGGGAAGGGCCGGCTGTCCGAGTCGGACATCGACGAGACCGTGCGCGAAATCCGGCGGGCCCTGCTCGAGGCCGACGTCGCGTTGCCGGTGGTGCGCACGTTCACCGCCCGTGTGAAGGAACGTGCCCTGGGGGCGGAGGTGTCCGCCAGTCTCAACCCGGCTCAGCAGGTCGTCAAGATCGTCCACGAGGAGCTCATCAACATCCTCGGTGGCCAGACCCGCAACCTGCGGCTGGCCAAGAAGCCACCGACGGTGATCATGCTGCTCGGCCTGCAGGGTTCCGGAAAGACGACGCTGGCCGGCAAACTGGCCAAGCACCTGGCCGGCCGGGGTCACGCACCCGTGCTCGTGGCCGCTGACCTGCAGCGGCCGAACGCCGTGAACCAGTTGCAGATCGTGGCCGAGCGGGCGGGCGTGCCCTGCTACGCGCCCCAGCCGGGCAACGGGGTGGGTGACCCGATCACGGTTGCCCGGGACTCGATCGGGTACGCCGAACAGTCACTGCATGACGTGGTCATCATCGACACGGCGGGCCGCCTGGCCATCGACACCGACCTGATGGCCCAGGCCGCGGGTATCCGTGACGCGGTGCAGCCCGACGAGCTGCTGCTGGTCATCGACGCGATGATCGGCCAGGACGCGGTCGCCACCGCCACTGCCTTCCAAGAGGGGATCGGCATCGACGGTGTCGTGCTGACCAAGCTCGACGGTGATGCCCGTGGCGGTGCGGCGCTGTCCGTCCGGGAGGCCACCGGTGCCCCGATCATGTTCGCGTCGGTGGGCGAGAAGGTCGACGACCTGGAGGTGTTCCACCCCGATCGGATGGCCTCGCGCATCCTGGACATGGGCGATGTGCTCACCCTCATCGAACAGGCTGAACGCGCCTTCGACGTCGACCAGGCGCAGCGGATGGCCGACAAGGTGGCCAGCGGTGAGGCGTTCACCCTCGAGGAGTTCCTCGAGCAGATGCAGGCCGTCAAGAAAATGGGTTCGCTGGGCAAACTGCTCGGGATGCTGCCCGGCATGGCCGAGGCCCGCAAGCAACTCGAGCAGATCGACGACCGGGAACTCGACCGGGTGGCCGCCATCATCCACTCGATGACCCCGCAGGAGCGCCGGGACACGAAGATCCTGAACGGGTCGCGCCGGGCGCGGATCGCGAGGGGGGCCGGCGTCCAGGTCTCCGACGTGAACGGCCTGGTGGACCGTTTCACCGACGCACAGAAGATGATGAAGCGGATGCGCTCCGGCGGGGGAATGCCCGGGATCCCCGGCATGCCGCCCATGCCGGGCATGTCGAAGAAGGCCAAGGGCAAGGGCAAGCAGGTCC
>DAOMFH010000472.1:0-1785 GCA_035429705.1 Actinomycetota bacterium | reverse complement strand
CGCTCGACCACCTTGCCGTTCTTCATGACGAAGCTGACCTGCTTGAGCGTCTGGATGTTGGTCAGCGGGTTGTCGGGCGTCGCGATCAGGTCGGCGTACTGCCCCACCTTGAGCGTGCCGCGTTCGTCGTCCACCCCAAGGAGCCGGGTGCCGTTGGTGGTCATGGCCCGGAGAATGGCCGGGGCCGGGACGCCCGCCTCCACCCACGGGTCGATCCCGGTGATGGCGTCCTGCCCGCGCGTGATGCCGGGCTTGAAGTCGATGGCGTCGGTGCCGTACACCAGCGTCACCCCGATCTTGTACGCCCGCCGCAGCCGGTCCACCCACTGCCGGTGGTAGGCGGTGGTGTCGCCGTTGGCGAGGAATTCGGTCCCCACCAGCACCACGCCATTCTTCTTGGCCAGCAGCAGGTCGGCGTCGGTCATGTCGAAGCCATGCTCGATGGACGCCACACCGGCCGCCGCCGCGTTGTGCGCCCCCGGCTCGGTCCACGCGTGGGCCGCCAGTTTCATCCCCGCGCCGGCCGCCTGCGCCTTGATGAACTCGATGTCCTCGACGGAGTAGATGTAGCGCTGGTCGTCCACCACGATCTTGATGACGGTGGCGCCGTAGTGCGCGTTCTCGCGCACCGCCTTGACCATCTCGTCCCGGGTGTCGGCGAAGTAGTACTCCGGCTCGGCGAGATCGGGCTTGTCCGGCTGCAGGTGGAACTGGCCGCCGTAGGGCGCGATGATCCGCCCCGCCGTGATCATCGTCGGCCCGACAATCAACCCGAGCTGGATGGCCCGGCGCACCTGCACGCAGGCGTACCGGCCCTCGTTGCCGATGTCGCGCACGCTGGTGAAGCCGGCCTGCAGCATCGTGCGGGCGTTGACGACTCCCTCGATCGACCGGAAGGCGTCAGGGTCCCGCAGGGTCGTGTAGTAGTAGTTCCCGGCATCCCGCCCGGGGACGACGGCCATGCAGAGGTGGGTGTGCGCGTCCACGAGGCCGGGCGAGATGGTCGAGGTGGAGAGGTCGATCACCTCGGCGCCGGCGGGAATCGCCACGTTGCCGCCGATCGCCGTGATCTTCCCCTGCTCGATCAAGATCACCTGGTTTTCGGCGGCTGTGCCGGCATCCGGGTCCACCACGCGCCCGGCGCGGATGGCCGTGACCTGGGCCGAGGCGGCAACGGCCTGCACCACGAGCATGAACAGCAGCAAGACCACGACACGACGGCGCATGGAGGGCTCCAGAGTTTCGATGGGTGCGAGAGTGGAGAGGATAGTAACCCCATCTTGACCGCGCCCAAGCTTTCGGTATATTCGGCTCAGAAACCGAACAAAAACCGAAAGAGGGCATCATGCCGCCTGCCACCCCACCACCCCGGCCGACAACCTACCTGTCGACGCGGCCCAACCCGTTGATCCATCAGCACATCCGTGTCTGCCCCGAGTGCGCCGGACCGGTCGCTCACAACTCCGGCTGCGTCACCTGCACGGCGTGCGGATGGGGCAAATGCGGATGATGGCGGCAGCCACGGCGGGGACGCGGGGAAGCGGGGAAGGAAGGGCGGCGCGTACCCTCCAGCTTCCGCTCCTGGAGGACTTCCCCGCGTCCCCGCTGATCCGCCTCGCGGCCGCCCCCGGCCGCGACGCCACCTTCGAGGCCGTCCCGACCCGCTCGGTGCTCAACAGCCCCGCGGCCACCCACATGCCGTTCTGGTCCATCAATCCCTATATCGGCTGCGAATTCGGCTGCACCTACTGCTACGCCCGGGATACGCATCGGTGGACCATGGAA
>DAOMFH010000471.1:0-1793 GCA_035429705.1 Actinomycetota bacterium | reverse complement strand
GCCAGTTCGCCACGTCGCTGGGTGATCGAGGCGTCGGAGTCGATCCGCCGCCGCCACCAGTAGACCGGGGTCTTGAGCACGTCCACGGATCCGGCCCGCACGTGGGCGGCGATCATCACCGGCAGGTCCTCGTAGGTCACATTCGCCTGGAAGTGCAGGCCCGCCTCGCGCCAGAAGTCGGTCCGGAAGACCTTGTTCCACGCCGTCGTGTCATACATCAGGCTGGGGGTGCGGTCGATCGTGGTGCGCAGCCTGGTCGCCTGGATCGCGTTGCGGTGCGGGCCACTGGGGGTCAGGTGCATCCCGTCGTAGCGCAGCACGTCACCGGAGGCCATGTCCGAACCGGTCCGGCTCAAGGTGTTCAGCAACGCCCGGAAGCCCTCCGGCGGCACCACGTCGTCACCGTCCACGAAGGCCAGGAACTCCTCGGTGACATGGGCCAGACCCAGTTCCCGGGCACCGCCGGGTCCGCTGCCCGGACCGGTCACCACGAGCCAGCCCTGGTGTGCGGCGGCGTACTGCTCGCAGATCCGGCCGGTCTCGTCGCTCGACCCGTCGTTGACCAGGATCACCTGTGTGGCCGGCCGGTCCTGGGCCAGCAGCGAGTCCAGGCAGGCAGGCAGGAACTCCGCCACGTCGTGGCAGATGACGACGACACTCAGACCCATTGGCACGACTCTAGTGCGATGCCCCCGCGACTGCGGGTGCGGTCGGTTGCGCGGCGGGCGATCCCGGGCTGCGACACCGGGCAGGTCATCCGAATCCGGCCACCCGGCGGCCCACCTGCTGCCAGTACCCCCCGATCGCCTGCCGCCAGCGAGCCGGCGGGGACATCCCGAACCGGGCGGGCGGGTCCAGGTCCACCGCGAGCACCTCGAACAGGGTCTCGTCGTCCACCCGGCGGGTCCCCTGGACCCGGTTGCGCCGGGCCCGCAGGTATCTGCGGTGACCGGCCAGCCAGCGCCATCCGGCGGCCTTCTGCGCTCCCCAGCCCTCCCGGCGACTGCGCGCGTACAACGCCGCCTCCGCGGCCAGCAGCAGCGGCGCGAGTCCTATCAAGGTCCGGGCCCGGTAGGTGGTGAGCACGGTGATCAGCCGGTTGCGTTCCAGCAGGTACATCTTGAGGTGGTTGCGGGAGAAGTCGTAATGGTGCCGGGCCAGCGCATCGGGCAGGACCACGACCTCGAGCCCCCGCAGCCAGCAGCGAAGCGACAGATCCACATCCTCGCCGTACGCGAAGTACTGGGGGTCCATGCCGCCGAGGTCCGCGAAGACGTCCCTGCGCACGGCGAACACGGCGCCGGAGACGCTGGCCACCCGACCCCCGATGACCTCCCGTACCGGGTGACCGTAGCCACCGGCCCAGGAGAACCCGAGCAGGTGCACGGGGTTGCCCCAGGAGTTCACGGCGTCCGGCTCGTCGGCGATGAGGATGGTCGCCCCGGCCAGCCCGGTGCCCGGGTGCGAGGCGGCCCGGTGCAGGCGGGCCAGGCAGTCGGGGTCGACCAGTGCATCGCTGTTCACGAACGTCAGCGTGGCCCCCCGCGCAGCCTCGGCCCCCAGGTTGCAGCCGCCGGCGAACCCGGTGTTCGTGCCCGGCCGCAGGACCCGCACGCCGCCGTCGAGGTCCGCGCAGTCGGGACTGCCGTTGTCGACCACGATCACCTCGACCGACACCTCCCGGCTGGCCCGCAGAGCGGCCACCGCGTCGCGCAGGTAGGGCTGGGGTCCGTAGGCGCAGATCACCGCACTCACGTCGGTCACGTGCGCAGATCCCCCGGGCTGGTCAGGAA
>DAOMFH010000470.1:0-1810 GCA_035429705.1 Actinomycetota bacterium | reverse complement strand
CCCGCCGGGGACTGATCACGATTCACGAGGCCGCCGTCGACGAGGCGATGATCACGAAGCGGGCGGAGGCGATCGGGCAGTACGACCTGTTCGGCGACCTGCCCGAGGACGACTCGGCCGCTGTGCCCGCCCTGCAGATCCCGGTGGGGGAGTGGGACAAGTCCGTACTGCTGACCTACGAGCGCGAAATGCTGGGCCTGTACGTCTCCGACCACCCGTTGCTCGGGCTGGAAGCACAGTTGCGGGCACTGGCCGACGGTCACCTCGCCGACCTCGTCAGCGGCGAAGGTGCCGACGGCCGGGTGGTGACGGTGGCCGGGCTGGTCACGAGTGTCGCCCGGCGCATCACCAAGGGGGGCAAGCCCTACGCGCAGATGGCCATTGAGGACCTCACCGGCGAGATCCAGGTGATGGTTTTTCCCAAGGTCTACGAGACGGCCTCGCCGTACTGCCACACCGATGCGATCCTGGTGGTCAAGGGACGGCTGGACGTCGGGGAGGACTCACCTCGATTGATGGCGATGGAGGTTTCGGCGCCCGATCTCTCGGTGGATCGCAACAGTCCGGTGGTGATCACAGTTGCCGCGCAGCAGTGCACCCCGGACACGGTCCAGCGGTTGAAGTCCGTGCTCAGTGCCCATCCCGGTTCCACCGAGGTGCATCTGCGAATGGCCACCGGCGCCCGTACCACGGTTCTGCGCCTGGATGAGGCCCTGCGGGTGTCCGCGACCTCATCGCTGGGTGCGGATCTGAAGGCGTTGCTCGGCCCGAACTGCCTGCCGGGTGGGTGAACCTGCGTGCGAGCGGTAGGAGTGGTGGCTCGCTACGTGGTCCTCGGGGCGGTCGTGGGGGTTCCCGTCGGGCTGCTCTGGGTGTGGTGGGCGCCGCGGGTCCTGGTGGCGTCCCCGGACGACCGGGCGTTCGTCGAAGCCTACCCGCAGGGTTTCGCGGGGGCTGACCTGCTGCTGGGCGCGCTGCTGCTGGTGGCCGGCCTGGGCATCGGTGCGGTGGCCGCGACCAGGCTGGGCCGTACCGGTTTCGTGGGCGGCTGGGCGCATGTGATCGGGGCCGCGGCCGGTGCCGCCGTGTGCGCGGCCGTGGCGCGGGTGCTCGGTTGGTGGCTGGTCGGCAGGGTGGCCCGGGAACTTGCCGACGGAAGGGTGGAACTACCGGTCAGGGTGGGCGCGGGCGGGGTGCTCCTGCTCGGGGTCTTCGCGACGCTGCTGGTGATCGTGCTCTACGCCGCATTCGCCCGGGACCCGGTCATGACCGAATAGGGGCGGTGCGGGCCTTCGTGGCGGTGATCAGGCTTTCGGGCCGGATCTCGAGGTCCACCCCGCGCCGGCCCCCGGACACGAAGATCGTCTGGTGGTCCAGCGCCGAGACGTCCACGACGGTGGCCAGGCGTTTGCGCTGGCCGAGCGGGGAGATGCCGCCGACGACATACCCGGTGGCCTTCTCCGCCGTCTTCGGATCGGCCATGCCCGCCCGCTTGGCACCCACGGCCGCGGCCAGGCTTTTGAGGCTGAGCTGGCCACTGACCGGCAGGCAGGCCACCACCAGCTCGTCGTCCGCCTGTGCGATCAGGGTCTTGAACACCCTGTCCGGGTCGAGGTCCAGCGCTGCAGCGGCCTCCATCCCGAAGGCGGTCTCATCGGGGTCATGCGGGTACTCGTGCACGGCGAACGGGATGCCGCTTTCGCGCAGCACCCGCATCGCGGGGGTGGCCGCACCGGGCTTCGCCCGCTTCTGCTTCTTCTTCTTGGCGGCCACAGTTCCGAAGGTACCGTGATCGCTACGGAAGCACTGA
>DAOMFH010000469.1:0-1812 GCA_035429705.1 Actinomycetota bacterium | reverse complement strand
CCGGACAGCACGAAGCGCTGGTAGAGGGTCGCGTAGCGATCGCGCTGCTCCCGGGAGCCGTCGGCGATGATGTGTGACAGGCCCACGCCATCGACCCACTCGCTGACCAGCACCTGGGGCGCGGCAGCCAGGATGTGCGGCACCCGGAACTCGGGGTCACCCTCGAAGGCGGCCGCGAAGCGGCGCTGTGACTCGGACTCGCGCAGGTAGTCGAGTTCCTCCGAGACCCGGGCGCGCAACTCGTCGATCAGTGGCTTGATATCCATCCCGGGAACGAGGCTGCCGAACATCCGCCCCATCCGGGAGACCTGGTTGAGGTCGCTCAGCAGGGCCTTGCCGGCCCCCGGGTACTGGACCTTGACCGCCACCGCCCGGCCGTCGCGGTAGACCGCCCGGTGGACCTGCCCGATGGATGCGGCCGCCGCCGGGTCGTCGTCGAACTGCGTGAACCGGTCACGCCAGTCCGGGCCGAGTTGCTCGGCGAGCACTTCGTGCACGGTCGTTGCCGGCATCGGGGGGGCGGCGTCCTGCAACCGGGTCAGCGTCGCACGGTACGGCCCGGCCATCTCCTCGGGCAGCGCGGCCTCGAACACGCTGAGGGCCTGCCCGAACTTCATCGCGCCGCCCTTGAGTTCGCCGAGCACCTTGAACAGTTGCTCGGCCGTGCGCATCTGGATCTCGGTCGCCACCGCCTCCGCGGGCCGGCCGCCGATGCGCTTGCCCAGCCCCAGGGCCGTGCGGCCGGCGTAGCCGAGGGGCAGGGTCGCCATCCTGGCCGTACGCGTGACCGCTCGCCGGGGGATCGGTGCACTGTCGTCGGCCATGCCTCGATTCTGCCCCGCAACTGCCGTGACCCACCAGAGGCCGGTGGGAATAGCACATCCCGGCTGTGGACGGTGGCAGCGATCCACAGGGCGCCGGGTCGATGATCCATCCATGCTGCCCGGAAATCCGGTCCTCGCCTGGCGCGACGACACCACCCTGCAGGTCGGATGGGGCGTTCACAGCCTGACCGTGGAGGATGCGCCGCCGGGGCTGCCACGATGGCTGCGCCTGGCCGCCGACGGCCGATCCCGTTCCTCCCTGCTGGCGGCCGCCCGGTCGGCGGGCATTGCGGAGCAGTTGGCCACCACGCTGCTGGTCGAGGTCGACAGGGCCGGACTGGGCGAGCCGCCACCGCCTCTGCAAGTGTCCGTCCACGGGTGCGGACTGTTGCTGGAACCGTTGTGCGGGGCGCTACGGGCCGCGGGCGTGTCCGTCGAGCCGGCGGCCGACGTGCTCGTCTTCGTCCAGGGGCAGGTTCCGTCCCTGCTGGGCGCTCCACCGGGCGCCCGCCGACTGGTGCCGCTGTGGCTGCCCGCACGGGCGGTGCACGTGGGTCCGGTGCTGGACGCCGAGCGAGGGCCTTGTCCGTCGTGTGTCGAACGTGCCTGGACGGATGCCGATCCGGATTGGCCGGTCGTCGTGGCGCAGTCCACGTCGGTGCCCACCTGGGCCGAACCGGCGCAGTTGACGCTGGCGGCGGGACTCGTCGCGCACCTCGCCGCGGCCCCCTCCACCGTGGGACTGGAGATGATCATGGACCCCGACCGTCCGGGTCCGTCCTGGCGCGTGTGGCGGGCCCACCCGCAATGCCGGTGCCAGGCTGCCCAGGAGCAGTCGCCCCGCCGGACATGACGAACGGCGGGTCCCGTCATGCAGGACCCGCCGTTCGCGTGAATCAGTTGCTCTTGCCCAGGATCCGGGTCACGGTGGTACCGCACTCCGGGCACTTGCCCTTGGCGATGCGGCGACCGTTGGTCACGTGCACCT
>DAOMFH010000468.1:0-1819 GCA_035429705.1 Actinomycetota bacterium | reverse complement strand
TCCCGGTGTCCGGTGCGGCACAGTTCAGGGCCTCCGGCGCCAGGTGCAGGCTGCGTCCGGTGATCTCGGCCAGGGGCGCATAGTCGGTTACCGACAGGCCCGACACGTCGGGCAGGAACAGATTCCACAGCCCCCGTTCGCGTGCGCTCGCCTTGAGGGTTTCCACGACCGGGGGCACCTGGTGACCGATTCCCGCGGCGACGTGCTCTCCGAGTTGTTCGGCGTAGACACTTTCGGCCGGGTAGACCTCCGCGTCCATGAACTCCAGCAGGCGGGCTATGTACTCCTCGGCCTGGGGACTGGGGTCGAAATCCACGCCTCGATCCTATGACGGGTGTCCGAGGTCCTGATGTCGGCGTGCGCCGTGGTGGGATCTTCGACAAGATGACTGGCGTAGCGGCCGATTTGGAGGAATCGTGAGCGATCCCCGCATGGACTGGGCAGACGCAGTGATGTTCGGAGTTGAGGAGGATCCGATCCTGCGTTCGGTGATCACTCTGGTGATGCTGCTCGACCGGGAGCCGGATGAGGCCGTTCTGCGCGAGCGGATCGACCGTATGACCCGGGCGATCCCCAAACTGCGTCAGCGAGCCATCGGCAATCCGCTGAGCCTGGTTCCACCCCGCTGGGAGATAGATCCGAACTTCAACCTCGACTACCACCTGCGCTGGGTGCAGGCCCCGAGTGCGGACGGCACGATGCGGCCAGTTTTCGCCATGGCCCAGCAGATGGCCGAGGGCGACTTCGACCGCGCCCGGCCGCTATGGGAAATGATGCTCATCACTGGTCTCAGCGATGGGCAGGCTGCGTTCATCATCAAGATCCACCACTCGGTCACCGATGGGATCGGCGGGCTGCAGATGGCGGCGATGCTGTTCGATCTGGCGCGCGAAGGCGCCCCGTTGGGGCCGATGCCGGCCGAACCCACCGGCGCGACGGCCTCCGTGGGCGGCCGAGTACGCCAGGGCGTGTCCTTCACGGCACGGACCACCATGAGTGACGTTCGCGACGCCATCGGCACCGGGACGGGAATGGTACGAGGCGCAGTCACCGACCCCATCGGCACCGCGGCCTCCGCCGGTGAGATGGCCGCCTCCCTGTCCCGCCTGCTGGCGCCGGCCTCCGAGCCGCTGTCCCCGGTGTTCGGGGAGCGTTCCCTGTCGGTCTACTTCGACCTCATCGATGTGCCGCTGGACGATCTCAAGAAGGCGGGGAAGGCAGGTCGCGGCACGTTGAACGACGCCTTCGTGGCCGGAGTGGTCGGCGGGCTTCGGCGTTACCACCAGCGCCACGGGACCATCCCCGACGCCCTTCGGGTCAACATGCCGGTCAACCTGCGCGGGCCGGCGGATGCCAGTGCACAGGGCAACGCCTGGGTGCCTGCGAGGTTCCCGGTGCCCATGAACGAGGCCGACCCCGCCCTGCGGGTCCAGCAGTTGCACCCGGTACTCAGGCAGGCCCGCACCGAGCCCGCGGCGGTGCTCACCGACCAGGTGTTCCGACTGCTCACCATGCTGCCGCGCAGCATCGCCACGGTCGTCGCCGGTGGCCTGATGAAGGGCACCGACTTCGTGGCCACCAACGTCCCCGGCCCGCCCATCCCCGTGTACTTCGCCGGCGCCCAGATCCTGCGTATGCTCCCGTACGCCCCCAAGGCGGGTGCGGCGGTCAACTGCGCACTGATGTCCTACAACGGAGTGGCCCAGATCGGCGTGAACATCGACACGGTCGCGGTGCCTCATCCGGCCGAACTGGTCGACGACCTGAAGGCCGGGATGGCCGAGATCGTGGCGCTGGCCCACCCAGTTGCACCGCCGGC
>DAOMFH010000467.1:0-1823 GCA_035429705.1 Actinomycetota bacterium | reverse complement strand
AGCCAGCACAGCAGCAGGGCCACGGGCAGGAAGATGGCCCCCAGGGCGAACCAGCGCACCTGTGCGCGCAGGACCGGGTCGGTGCTGCGGCGGCGGCGCACGATCATCGAGGCGGCACTGGCCACGAGCAGACCCAGGAAGACCGGCAGGAGCACGATGGACACCCCGCGCACCCAGCCGGGCAGGGACGGGATCCCGCCGCGATCGAGGCCCTCGAAGGGTGGCTGGAACGCACCGGGGCCGAGGGCGGTCAGAACGCCGAACACGACCGGCACCGCGACCAGTCCGGCGGCCACCCACCGCCATCGGGGGCTGGGCAAGTGTCCGTCCGGGAACAGCAGCATGAGCAGCGCCCCCGGCACATACAGCCACATCCACGATCCCTGGTCGGCGGCCACCACCAGCGTCCCCCACCGCGGCAGAGCCTCGGGCGCCACCGTCCAGATCTGGCCGAACACCCACTCCAGCACCACGATGGACATGGGGATCGCCCCGGCCGCGACCAGGAGCAGTCCGACCGGGTTCCCAGGGCGCCGGGTGGCCACGAGCACGCCCAGCGCGACGACCGGAAGCAGTATCAACACGCCAACCGCAAGCGGCAGGACCGCCGCCGTGCCCAGCCAGGTCAGCGACCAGCTGCAGGCCAGGGCGGCCGTGCCGGCGGCGATCGCCGCCAGCACGTAGGCCGTCCACCGCTGCCAGGGCACGCCCTCATAGTAGGTACCGCAGGCTCGCATCGGTTCCGTGAAATCACGCAGATCAGGTGCAGTGAACCTACGGATGTGCCTGGGCGGGGGCCGGGCGCACAGTCGTGGTGACAGGTTCTCGAATCAGGAGGTCACCATGATCACCACCCGCACCACCCGCACTCTGGGCCTTCTCGGCGTCCTCGGCGGCGCCTGCCTGCTCGCCGTGGCGGTCCTGCAGATGATCGGCAGTCTGGGGCCGACAACCGACGAAGTGCTGTCGACCGTCGGATTCCTGGGTCTGGCCGCCGCACTGATCGGCCTGCTGCGCATGGGTGCGGCCCCCAGCCGACCAGGGCGAGCGGGCCTCTGGATCTGGATCGTCGGGGTCCTGAGCATCTCGGCCGCAGGCATTGTCGGGGCGATGTTCAGCCTGTCCGAGGATTCGAACCTCCTCCTCCCGGTCGGTGGGATCGGCCAGTTGATCGGGGGACTGGTGGCCGGCATCGCCATCGGGCGGGCAGGCGTCCTCGAGGGGTGGTTGCGCTGGGCGCCGCTGGCCTGGGCCGTGACCTTCGCGGTCAGCATCCCGTTCGGGTTCACCGACTCCCGCCTGAGCGCGGTGCTGTTCGCCGTGTTCGGACTCGCCGCCATCGCCACCTCAGCAGGTGTCGCGACCGCTTCGACCCCGGTCCGGGATACCGAGCGGACACCCACCGCAGCGGTGAGCTAGCCACTCAGGTCCGGGTGGGCCCGTTGAGCCTCGTCACAGGCGAGGTCAACGGCCCACCCGATTCGGCGTCAGTGGCGGATGCGCTGGCAGCACCCCCTTCGCTCGGATCCGACGGTCAAGCAGCAGCAGATCGGGCAACTGGATCCGGTTGACCCGGAGGATGTCGTACTGCAACTCCTCGAGCCGCCCCTGGCGGATCGATGACTGCCCAGGCAGGAGTCGTGACAAGCACCCCGCGATGATGCAGCCGCGAACGCTGACGCTGGCAGGGGACCCGCATCGGGCCCTCATTCGCGCCGGGTGCCACACCGACCCCGGGCGACCTGCCGACACCGACTGCCCGGGCCTCGGTCACTGTGACGCGTCCGCGGCCTCCTCCCCGTGTGCCCGGCTCACGTGCACGA
>DAOMFH010000466.1:0-1841 GCA_035429705.1 Actinomycetota bacterium | reverse complement strand
CCCTCGGGGGCGGGTTCGGCACGATCATGGGCCGCAACTCGTTCCAGCGCCCGCATGACGAGGCCGTCGAGTTGCTGCACACCGTGATGGACATCCACGCGAGCACGCATCCGCCCGCCTGATCCACCGGCCGGCCGGCACGTCGGTCACACGGCGACTGCGGCGTCCACCAGCGCCCGGGCGCTGGCCTTGGCGACCCGCGGCGCGTCCTGGCCGGCGTCCAGCGACCCACTGGCCAGCCCGCCGTCCAGCAGCAGCGTTAGCGAACGGGCGAGGGCCTTCGGGTCGCGCGCCCCCGCCTGCCGGGCAAGACCGCGCGCCCAAGCCCGGACGGCCGCCTTGTGGGCCACCGTCCGCTCATGGATGGGTGTGCCCGGAGCCGACTCCGCAGCGGCGTTGATGAACGCGCAGCCACGGTAGCCGGGGCGTCGGCAGGCGCTTCGCAACGCGTCGAACATGCCCACCAGCTGGTCGGCGGGGTCGGTTCCGGCCGCTGCTGCAGCCTCGCGCAGCTGCCCCGTCCAGATGTCGTCCACCCTGTCCAGGTAGGCCAGAACCAGGTCGTCCTTGGACGGGAAGTGCTTGTAGAACGTGGCCTTGGCGACCCCCGACTCGGCGATGATGAGGTCCACGCCGACCGCGCGGATCCCGCGTGCGTAGAACAGGCGGAATGCGCTGTCGAGAATCCGCTCCCGTGCCGGGCTCGCATCAGCCGACATCTCTCACCCCTTGTTCACAGACAGGTCTGTCTGTTAGCGTACCAGTGCAGACAGGCCTGTCTACCTTGAGGAGTGACATGAAGATCGCAGTTCTTGGTACGGGGATGGTCGGCCAGGCGCTCGCGGGCAGACTGGCGGACCTCGGGCACGAGGTCTCGGTGGGCACTCGCGACCCCGAGCAGACGCGGGCACGAACCGGACCCGGACCGATGGGCAGTCCTCCGTTCTCCGACTGGCTGCGGCAACACCCGGATGTCGCCCTGCTCACCTTCGCGGACGCCGCCTCCGGCGCGGATCTGGTGGTCAACGCAACCAGCGGTGCGGCAGCCCTCGACGTCCTTGCGCAGGCGCGGGAGCAGAATCTGGCCGGCAAGGTCCTGATCGACGTCTCGAACCCGCTCGACTTCTCGCAGGGCATGCCTCCCACCCTGCTGGTCAAGGACACCGATTCCCTCGCCGAGCAGATCCAGCGGACGTTCCCGCAGGCGCGGGTGGTGAAGACGCTCAACACGATGAACGCCGGCCTGATGGTCCACCCGGAGTCGCTGCCCGAGACCACGAGTGTGTTCGTCTCCGGCGACGACGCGCAGGCGAAGGCGCAGGTCGCGGAACTCCTGCGCAGCTTCGGGCACGGTGACGTGATCGACCTCGGCGACATCACCACCGCTCGCGGCACTGAGATGGTGCTGCCGCTGTGGCTGCGGATCATGGGTGCGCTGGGCACGCCGGCCTTCAACTTCCGAATCGTGCGCTGAGCCGGGCGAGCATGGACACGGCGGTACACCTGGTCAACTCCGACTACCCGGGCGGCACTGGGCATCGGCGCGGCCGCGCTGCGCCCCTTCGCGGCGCAGGGGTTCACGCAGGTGCACGTCATGCCGTTCACCTCTGAGCCCGTCGGCTACGTCGAGGCTCTCGGTCGGTACGTCGTGCCGAGGCTGGCTGAGCTGCCCCGGGTTGCACAGTGACGCACGGGGGGCGGGACGGGCTTCCCGATCCCCTGGTGGGGGCCCCCAGCGCAAGGGGCTACTGACCGGCACGGGTCCTGCTGAGCCACCGCCGGCCCACGCCAGGGCCGCGCCGGGTCCAGTGCGGAGGTCCGGACGGTCCGCCGGGCGACTT
>DAOMFH010000465.1:0-1842 GCA_035429705.1 Actinomycetota bacterium | reverse complement strand
GGCGGGGCTGGCCCGGTTCACGTCGCTGGCTTTCGACCTGCCGGTGGACGAGCCGACGTTGCTGCGCATCGAGCGGGCGCTGCGCGCACGGGAGTTGGAGTGGGCCACCGACCGGGTCCAGGCCGAACAGTTGCAGCGCGCGTCGGAGGCACTGCAGCGGCAGTTGAGCCAGTGGGGGATCACTGAGATCTCCGGATCCGTGACGGCACCGACTTCGTGACCTGGTGACTCTCGATCTCCTCGTCCTCGGACTGTTGATAATCGTCAACGTCCTGAACCACTCGCCCTACATATCGCAGCGGTGGTACGTGCCCACCGGGATCGTGGGCAGCGTCCTGATCGTGTGGATCGGATACCGCAGCGGGGTCACCTTGACGGCGATCGGGCTCGGTCCCAACAGCTGGATCCGCGGGCTGATCTGGTCGGGGGCCTGCATCGCAGCTGTCACGGCGGTCTACGTCATCGGCGGCTCGATGACCTTCACGCGCCGCTTCCTCGCTGACGACCGGGCGGTGCTCGGGCCGCGCTCACTGCTCTACAAGACCCTGGTCAACGTCCCGCTCGGGACGGTTCTGTTCGAGGAACTGGCCTTCCGGGGGGTGGGCCTGGCCCTGCTGCGCGACTGGTTCCCCCGCTGGCAGGCGGTTCTGATCTCCAGCCTGTTGTTCGGGTTGTGGCACATCCTGCCCAGCCTGGTCATGCACAACGCCAATGCGGCCGTCGGCGATCTGCTTGGCGGCGGAGTCTGGGGCCGGGTGAAGTCCGTCCTGCTGACGGTCGCGGGGACCGCCATAGCCGGGGTGGTCTTCTGCGCCTTGCGGATGTACTCCGGATCGCTGCTGCCGCCGATGGCGCTGCACTGGGCCATCAACGGCCTCGGATTCATCGCCGCTACCTGGGTGCATCGCCGGGCGGGCCGCATCTGAACGGATGACCGGATACCGGATGTGGACCGCACCCGCAACGGCGCACCACCGCCCAACAGTCGGGTACTGCAGGACAGCCCTCGACCAGCACCCGTACGAATCGTCGAGGCACGCAGTCGCGCCGGCGGAACCGATCCGCTGATCCCGGCCTCCGCGGCGGAGTCGCCCACGTATCCTGAGGGGGTGGCGTTCGAGGTGGTCGGTGGCAATCGACTGGCCGGGACTGTCCGCGTGCCGGGGGCGAAGAACAGCATCCTCAAACTCATGGCCGCCGCTCTGCTCGCGCAGGGGCCGACCACGCTGACCGAGGTCCCGGACATCCTGGACGTCACGATAATGGCCGAGTTGCTGCGTCGGCTCGGGTGCGAGGTGGACCACGATCCGGTCCTCGGCACGGTGCGCATCGACGTCCCGGAGACCCCTGGTCATCAAGCCGACTACGACCTGGTTCGCAGGATGCGGGCGTCGATCTGTGTGCTCGGGCCGCTTGTCGCCAGGGTGGGGGAGGCCGACGTCGCGCTTCCGGGCGGCGACGCCATCGGCTCGCGGGGCCTGGACATGCACATCAACGGGCTCACCCGGCTCGGCGCCGAGGTGAGCAGCGAGCACGGATTCCTGATCGCCCGCTCCGGCGGTCTGCACGGCGCCTCGATCTGGCTGGACTTCCCGAGTGTCGGAGCCACGGAGAACCTGCTCATGGCGGCGGTTCTGGCCAAGGGGTCCACGGTCATCGACAACGCGGCACGAGAGCCGGAGATCATCGACATCTGCAACATGCTGGTGGCGATGGGCGCCCAGATCGGCGGAATCGGGTCGTCCACCCTGGAGATCGAGGGGGTGGAGGCGCTGCGGCCGGTCAGTCACCGCACCGTGCCCGACCGGATCGTCGCCGGCACCTGGGCGGTGGCCGCGGTCA
>DAOMFH010000464.1:0-1847 GCA_035429705.1 Actinomycetota bacterium | reverse complement strand
CGGACTCCGGGGTGAACGTAACCACCGCACCGATCAGATACAGGACCAGCGCCTGCGTGGCCGTCATGGTCGCACCGCGACGGGCCAGGTCCCGCGGGACCCGCAGAAGTTCCTCGCGGGCCATCCGGCCAAACCGGGCGTGGGCGTGCAGCAAGCCGGTCAGGGCCCCGGGCACGGCCACCGAATACGGCCCGATGGCGAAGTCCTGGCGGGCCCCGGCGAACTCGACCGTGACGACCTCCGGTTCGCCGGCATGCGAGGTCGGCACCGCCGCGAAGAAATCGACCAGGCTGGTGGCGCCGTTCTGGTCGCGCAGCGTCATGAATCCGCCACCGCCCAGACTCGCCAGTCCGGGCTCGGTCACCGGCATGGCGAAAGCCGCCGCCACCGCCGCATCGACCGCATTACCCCCTGCTGAGAGCACCTCCAGGGCAACACGGACAGTGCCCGGGGAGCCCGCTGCCACCGCCTTTCGCACCTTCCCAGGCTAGTGCGGTACCCCGCAGCGCCTCCGGGCGGCCGCACACATTCGCACGGTCAGGACAGGACGCGCAATCGCACCGTTTCAGGCAGCGCCCGCAACTGCTCGAGAACCTGATCGGAGTAGTCCACTCCGATGTCGGTGAGCACGTAGCCGGACTCGCCGCGGGTGCCCAGCAACTGGCCCTCCACGTTGACGCCATGCTCGGCCAGCACCGAGTTGATGGCCGCGAGCACGCCGGGGACGTTGTTGTGCAGGTGGGCCAAGCGGTGGGTCCCCTCGTGTTCGGCCAGGGTCAGCGGCGGCAGGTTGACGCTGAGCACCGTCGATCCGTCTGCCACGAAGTCGAGCAGTTTGCCCGCCACGAACCGGCCGATGTCCTCCTGCGCCTCCAGCGTGGAGCCGCCGATATGCGGGGTGAGGATGACGTTGGGCAGACCCCGCAAGTCGTTGCGGAACTCTTCGTCGCGACTGCTCGGCTCATCCTGGAAGACGTCCAGCGCGGCTCCCCCCAGCTGGCCGCTTTCCAGATGTACGCGCAGGGCATTCGTGTCGATCACGAATCCGCGCGACAGGTTGAGGAACAGTGCTCCCTGCTTCATGGCCTGGAACTGCGCCTCGCCGAACAGCCCGGCGTTGCCCTTGCGGCCGTCGACATGCAGGGTGACCACATCGGCGACGGCCAGCAACTCGTTCAGCGAGCCGCAGCGGCGGGCGTTGCCGAGGGCGAGTTTGTCCGCGGTGTCGTAGAAGTACACCACCATTCCCAGCGCCTCGGCGAGCACGGACAACTGCGCCCCGATGTTGCCGTACCCGATGATGCCCAACACGCGCCCGCGCACCTCGTGGGCCCCCGCCGCGGACTTGTCCCACACGCCGGCGTGCATCAGCCGGTTCTTGTCGACCATCCGCCGGGTGAGGGCGATGATCTCGGCGAGGGCCAGCTCCACTACGGAGCGGGTGTTCGAGTAGGGGGCGTTGAACACCGCGATTCCCCGGTCGGTGGCGGCCGGGAGGTCGATCTGGTCGGTTCCGATGCAGAAGGCACCCACCGCCAGCAGCGCGTCGGCGGCACGCAGGTGTTCGGCCGTCACCTGCGACTTGGAACGGATGCCCAGCAACTGCACGCCGCCCAGCGCGTCGGCGAGTTCGTCGCCGGCCAGCGCCCGATCGAGGCTGCGCACCGCGTAACCGGCCCGTTCCAGTGCTGTGGCAGCCTCCGGATGGATGTTCTCAAGCAACAACGCACGCACAGCCCCAAGCGTACGGGCAGCCTGAACCGTCCCCGCCGGACCGGGGTGGTGGGGCCGGCTACCCGGCGAGCCACTCCTGGTTGAACTTGTACTCCTTGTCGAGGCTGGCCCGG
>DAOMFH010000463.1:0-1850 GCA_035429705.1 Actinomycetota bacterium | reverse complement strand
CCTCACGTGTCACTTCTTCACCAGGAGCACCCGGACCGTCCCCGGTAGTGACTCGAGCACGCCGCGTTCGCCACCTGATCGTCGCGTGTGCACACCCAGGTCCGCCCCGGTACCCCCTCTGGTGAAGGACCGGACGGACTCCGCGGCTCACCCTCGCTGGGGGAGCCAGTGACCGTCGACAGGCTCTACTTTGATCACATGCCCGGCGAGCCCGAAGACGCGCGCGAATCCGGAGTCGATGGCCAGGACTACGAGGCGCCGCAGTCCCCGCCGTCGCGGCGTACCCGCAAGCGCATCCTCAAGTTCGTCGGGATTCTGGTGGTTCTGGCGCTGCTGTACTATTCACTGTTCGTGCTGCTGCCGAGTGAGCTGGACTGGAGCACGGTGTGGGCGGACCTGTCAGCGCTGAGCGTGTGGCAGATCGGGGCACTGGTCGCCTCGGGGTTGCTCGCGATCGTGGCCCTCGGGTGGACGTCGAAGGCCTCGTTGCCCAACCTCACGCTCTACCAGGGCACGGAGTCGTCGGCCACCAGCCAGCTGTCCGCCTTCGTATTCCCGCCACCCGCGGACATGGCCATCCGCTTCGCGATGTACCGCACCTACGGCTTCTCCGACGAGCAGTCCGCAGTGGCAGTGATCATCGCCATGATCGCCCGGTACGCGATGGTCGTCCTGATGCCGCTGATCGGACTCGGCCTGGTGCTGGTGGCCGGGCAGGGGAGTTGGGCCGGCCTGAGCTGGTTCCTGGTGGTGGGTGCTGTCTTCGGCCTGGTGATGTGGCTGATCGTCCACGTGGCCCGCAGCGAGGCCGCTGCTCAGTCGGTGGGCGCGTGGCTGCAGCGCGTGGCCAGTCGGGTCATCCGCATGTTTCGCCGCACGCCGCCGAGCGACCTCGAGGACAGCGTTGTGGACTTCGGCCGCCGCACGCGTGACACCCTGGACCGCAACGGCCGCAGCCTGGTTGTGTCAAATGTGGCGTGGGGATTCTCCAACGTACTGGTCATGGCCTTGTGTATGCGTTTCGCCGGGCTTGGGACGGAGGCGGTCTCGCCCGTGGCGATCGTATTCGCCACAGGGTTGGTCATGGCCATCAACATGCTGCCGATCCCCGGCAAGGACGCCCTGTCGATCACCTGGATCTCGACGATCCTGGCATTGACGTCGACTGCCGACATCAGCGATCTGGGAACGGCGATGCTGCTGTACCGGCTCATCACTTGGATCCTGCCGATGCCTGTTGGGGGTGTCCTGTTCCTGGTGTGGCGCGCCAGGGTGCGCAGGCAGACAAAGGTGGAGGCAGTGACCACGTAGCCGGATTCTGCGCCTTCACTTGGGGGCAGTGGGTCGCCACAGGCAGGTTGCTTGTGTCCCAGCACCGCTTACGGATGCATCGGATTGGGGACAGGGGGCGCTGATGGATGTAGCGCACAGGTCCAGGGTCCGGCGGCCCAAGAATCTGGCACGTTATCGCGGATGGATGCAGCGTTGGCTCACGGGCACGTATCCGGGAGTCGTGCATGGTTGTCAGCGGCCACGGGAACTGCACGGTTGCCCGGTTCATCGCTCCACAACTCGAGACCCGGGCTCCTCCCGACGGCGGTCTCAAGAGGCCCGAAGTGCCGACGTGAATCCGAAGGTCCGACGACCCGCCGAAGTCGCCTGCCCGCACGGTCACGGTGTCCTTCGACCAGGCGACTCACGTCCGCATGCCGGTGGCCGGATACGGTGTCCGGCTGGCTGGGGGGGTCCCGGGGACGCCGGTGCGGCGAGTGGCGCGCGGTTGGGGGTTCGGCAAGATCAACTTGTCCAACACTGCAACAGTCGGGGGGTTAACGGCCGCTTCCCGCGCG
>DAOMFH010000462.1:0-1868 GCA_035429705.1 Actinomycetota bacterium | reverse complement strand
GACGATCGGATTCGCCGTCGGCCAACGCACGGCTTGGCGCGAGGACCCCGACCTGCTTCGCGCCTACAGTCGGGCATCCTGGGTCTGGGCCGCTTCGTTCCTGGTGCGCGCCGGCGTCAACACCCCCCTGTACTTGACAGGCAGCCTGCTGGGCCTCGGGATCTCCCGCGTGCTCCTGGGCTGGCCACTGGTGCTCGTGGTGGTCGCAGCCAGTTGGTTCACCATCCAGCGCAGTCTGCCTGCCGACCATTTGGGAATCCTGAGCCCGCGAAGCCACCGGGTGGCCTGAGGCGTGGCGCGCCGGCCCCTCGGTGAAGGTCAGTTGCTCGACTTGGGCAGTTTCGGGATCAGCCAGTTCACCAGGGCCTGCGGGCTACGGCTCTGCGTGTAGACCACGCCGGGACCGGTGAGGTCCACCACGAGGCCCTCCCCGGACAGGAACGTCGACTTCCAGTTGCCCACCTTGCGGACCTGGTAGGTGACGGTCTCCGACCAGGCGACCACGTGGCCGGTGTCCACCGTGATCTGCTCGCCGGCCTGCAGTTCCCGCGCGTCGATCGCCCCGTAGGAGGCGACCATCACCTCGCCGTGGCCGGACACCTTCAAGACGATCAGCCCCTCGCCACTGAAGAAGGTCTTCGCCCCGCCCCATTTCGAGTCGACCTCGACCCCGATGGCCGAGGCGAGGTAGGCACCGGACTGCAGGAACACCGTCTGGCCGGCCAGGGTCCAGGTCACGATGTCACCGGGCAGTTCCGGCGCGAAGGAGACCTCGCCACCTTGGGGGCCCGCGGTGAACGTGTTCATGAAGAACGACTCCCCGCCCAGCGACCGCCGCAGGCCCTTCATCAGCCCGCCTTGCGTGCTCGTCTCGATCTCCACGCTCGGGCTCTTGCTGATCATTGCACCGGCTTCCGCCTTGACCTGCTCGCCGGCGGCCAGCAGGACTGTCGCACTGGCGAACGATGGTGAGTGCCGGATCTCTATTTGCATGAACAGAACCTAACCCGCCAACCGCCTCGATCCAACATTGTCGACGCATGTCACTGGGTGGACCCGCCACCCCCGCTCATCACCCGCGGCAACATCACCGTCGGTGACATGCCAGGCTGAGGGGGTCGGAAGGGACCAGCCATGACGGACAACGAGGATCTCAAGGCCAAGATGCGGGAAGCCCTGGAGCGCAAGCAGTCGCACGACTCGGCCGAGCAGCACCCGGAGCACCGCAAGGAGAAAGGCCCGCAGACACACGGTCCGGTCTCCGGCGACAAACAGTTCCGGCGCAAGGCCGGTCCCTGATCGACCAGCACGCTCGTGCGGCCCGGCCGGTTACGGCTCAGCCTCCGGCGCCGGGATCCGCAACGCTGCTGCAGCGACACCCGGCCACCCGCGCCAGGAGCGCGTCGATGGCTGGCGATGCGCTCCACACGCTCACCGCGTTGGTCATGATCGCGTAGGTGTACACCTGCCCGTCCCGGTCGGCCACCAGGCCCGCCAGGGTGGACGTGCCCGTGAGCGTGCCGGTCTTGCCGGTCACCGCACCCCGTCCGGCGTACGCGGCCGGGGCGGCGAAGCGCGAGGTCAAAGACCCGTCGAAACCCGCCACCGGCAGGCCCGTGTACACCGGCCAGAGCCTGCCGGGGTCCGTCTCGATCGCCGCGGCGAACACGTCCAACAGGTTCTGCGGACTGATCCGGTTGGCCCGGGACAGCCCACTGCCGTCGTTGAGCACGATGCCCTTGGTGTCCACCCCCAGGTCCGCCAGCACCTGCAAGGTGGCCCGGGCGCCGCCGGTGAAGGTCGGGTCGTCCGCCACCGCCAGTCCCACGTGGTGGGCGAGGATCTCGGCCTCCGTGTTGTCGGAGGTC
>DAOMFH010000461.1:0-1874 GCA_035429705.1 Actinomycetota bacterium | reverse complement strand
CCCCTCAGATGTGGCGCGTGTCGAGGACCGCACCTACATCTGCTCGCTGCGCGAGCAGGACGCCGGCCCGACCAACAACTGGCAGGATCCGGCCGAGATGCGGACCACCCTGAAGGGCCTGTTCGAAGGCTGCATGCGTGGACGCACCATGTATGTGATCCCGTTCTCGATGGGCCCGCTCGGCTCGCACATCGCCGAGTTGGGTGTCGAGTTGACCGACTCGCCCTACGTGGTCACGAACATGCGGATCATGACCCGGATGGGCCAGGCGGCCCTGGACCTCATCGGTGAGGATGGCGACTTCGTCCCGGCGCTGCACTCCGTCGGGTACCCGCTGGTCGATGCCGACGGCAACGCCCGCCCGGATGTGACCTGGCCATGCAACGACACGAAGTACATCGTCCACTTCCCGGAGTCCCGGGAGATCTGGTCCTACGGTTCGGGGTACGGCGGCAACGCATTGCTGGGCAAGAAGTGCTTCGCGTTGCGGATCGCCTCGGCCATGGCGCGCGACGAGGGCTGGCTGGCCGAGCACATGCTGATCCTCAAGCTCACCGCGCCCGACGGTGAAGTCAGGTACCTCACTGCTGCCTTCCCGTCGGCCTGCGGCAAGACCAACCTCGCCATGCTCGAGCCGACGGTGCCGGGCTGGAAGGTGGAGACGATCGGTGACGACATCGCCTGGATGCGGTTCGGCGAGGACGGCCGGCTCTACGCGATCAACCCAGAGGCGGGCTTCTTCGGAGTCGCCCCGGGTACCGGGGAGAAGACCAACGCCAACGCGGTGCGGACCCTGTGGGGCAACTGCATCTACACCAACGTGGCGCTCACCGACGACGGCGACGTCTGGTGGGAGGGCTTCACCGACGAGGCGCCTGCGCACCTGATCGACTGGAAGGGCCGGGACTGGACCCCCGACTCCGATGAGCCGAGCAGCCACCCCAACGCGCGCTTCACGGCCCCGGCCGCGCAGTGTCCGTCGATCGCAGACAACTGGGAGGACCCGGCCGGCGTGCCGATCTCCGCGATCCTGTTCGGCGGTCGCCGGGCCACCAACGTGCCGCTGGTGAACGAGGCCCGCGACTGGGCGCACGGTGTGTTCATCGGGGCGACCGTGTCGTCCGAGATGACCGCGGCGGCCGTCGGCGGCATGGGGCAGCTGCGCCGTGACCCGTTCGCGATGCTGCCGTTCTGCGGCTACAACATGGCCGACTACTGGGGCCACTGGCTGAAGATCGGGGCCAGCGCCGATCCCGCGAAACTGCCGAAGGTGTACCAGGTCAACTGGTTCCGCAAGGACGAGAACGGCAAGTTCATCTGGCCGGGGTTCGGCGAGAACAGCCGTGTGCTGGCCTGGATCATCGACCGGGTGAACGGCCGGGTCGAGTCCGAGCCCACCGCGATCGGCGCCAAGCCGAAGCCGGGTGACCTGCATGTGGACGGCCTGCCCCTGACCGAGGCGCAGCTGGACGAGTTGTTCGCGGTGGACGCGGCTTCGTGGCTGGCCGAGTGCGACCTCACCGAGGAGTACTTCGAGAAGTTCGGGGACAGGGTGCCGCAGGCGCTGCGCGACGAGTTGGCCGCCCTGCGTGAGCGGCTCGAGGCTGTCAAGGGCTGACCAGTCCATGCCTGGCCCGCTGGTCCGTTCGCACGTCAGAACGGACCAGCGGGCCGTTTGCATTCGGTTGGTGTTTTCCGGGAGCTTCGGTTCTCACGGGCGGTAGTTGGCGCGTGGGGCCGGCCAGCGGGGCGAACGTCGTGGTCGCGAGCCAGCGGGTGCGGCCCTCTCCCGCCGTGCTGCTCGCCGTGAGCGCGGCGGCGCGAATGTTGCACGGTTGCTGGGCCGACGCGGGCCCCGATCCACGACCGCTGCC
>DAOMFH010000460.1:0-1875 GCA_035429705.1 Actinomycetota bacterium | reverse complement strand
GTCACGGCCCCGGCCAGGTCGAAGTGCCAGTACTGGCTCGAACGGGTGGATCGCACGACATCGAAGCGAGTCAGATTCCCGCAGCGCGAACAACGCCAACGGGTGTTCTCATCGGGGGCGGAGATGGCCACCCGACCAGCCTACGAGGGGTCTTCACCGGCTCAGCGCCGGCACCTTGCTGCCGGGCGGTGTGCCTTGACCGGATTTGTCGCAAGGATCTCCTAACGTCGGGAACATGTCCGCGCTGCCCGTCCCGCTGCCCGGGTCCGCCCGCCAGTTGAACCTCGACTTCGACGGCGCGCCGCTGGCCGAGACGACGTTCTGCGTCGTGGACCTCGAGACCACCGGCGGCAGCCCCGGTGACGGCCGCATCACGGAGATCGGAGCGGTCAAGGTGCGCGGTGGCCGGGTGCTCGGCGAGTTCCGGACCTTCGTGAATCCCGGCCTTCCGATCCCTGCGTTCATCACGGTGCTCACTGGGATCACCCAGCAGATGGTGGCCGACGCCCCCACCGAGGCCGCTGCGGTACCGATGTTGCTCGAGTTCCTGCGCGGCAGCGTGTTCGTGGCCCACAACGCTCCGTACGACACCGGCTTCCTGAAGGCCGCCTGCGAGCGCCTGGCCGTCCCGTGGCCGCAACCGCAGGTGGTGGACACCGCGCGCCTGTCCCGCGCGACCCTGGGCCGCGACGAGGTTCCGAACCACAAACTCGCGACGCTCGCGGGCTTCTTCCGCACCGCGGTGACCCCCAGCCACCGGGCGCTCGACGACGCCCGGGCGACCGTCGACGTGCTGCACGGACTGCTGGAGAGGCTGGGCACCATCGGAGTGCTGACCCTGGAGGAACTGGTCGCCACCACCCGCAAGGTTCCCCAGGCACGCCGCGAGAAGCGTCACCTGGCCGACCGACTGCCGGAGGCCGCTGGCGTGTACACCTTCCGCGACGACCAGGGCCGGCCGCTGTATGTAGGCGTCTCCCGGGATATCCGCCGCCGGGTCCGCTCGTACTTCACCAGCGCCGAGCAGCGCCCGCGCATGACCGAGATGGTGGGTATCGCGACGTCGGTGACGGCCATCGTCTGCGCGACCGATCTGGAGGCACGCATACGCGAACTCCGGCTGATCGCGGAATGGAAGCCGCCCTACAACCGGCGCTCCCGCCACCCGGAGCGCAACACCTGGGTGAAGCTGACCGACGAGCCGTACCCGCGGCTGTCGCTGGTGCGTGCCATCGGAACCGACGATGATGCCTGTCACTACATCGGGCCGTTCGGGTCGAGGGCCGAAGCGGAACTGGCGGTGGCGGCGATCAACGACGCCACCGGGCTGCGGGCGTGCACGCAGCGGCTGCGGCCGGGCCGGGCCGCACCGGGCTGCGTGCTCGGCGAACTGGGCAAGTGCGGCGCCCCGTGCTCCGGTCAGGTGCCGCTGGCCGAGTACGCGCGGGCGGTCGACGACGCCCGGCACGTGATGTCCGGCGATCCCGGACCCGTGCGGGCGGCGCTGGGCGTCCGGATGGGTGAACTCGCCGACCACGAACGTTTCGAACAGGCCGCGCAGTGGCGCGACAGGCTCACCGCCGCGGTGCGGGGCATCCGATCGGCGGCCGAACTGCGCACCATCGGCCAATTACCGGAGATCACCGCCGCGGCCAGCCGCCCAGGCGGCTGGGACATCCACGTGATCAGGCACGGACGCATGGCCGCAGCGGCATTCTGTCCGGCCGGTGCGGATGCCCACCGGGCGGTCGAGGCCGCGATGCAGGCCGCCGAGCACGTCCAGCGGCCGCATCCGCCGGGGACAGCCGCGCTCGTGGCGGAGAGCAGGCTACTGATGGGGTGGCTGGAAAGCTCCCGCCTGGTGCACGTCGAGGG
>DAOMFH010000459.1:0-1890 GCA_035429705.1 Actinomycetota bacterium | reverse complement strand
GTGGTCACCTACGATGCGCGCATGGCCGAGTCGGCCCGGGCGCTGGGACTGCTGGTGTCAGCACCGTCTTGATGGTGACGCACAACCGCGTGAGCGCGGACCCGACGTTGGGCAGCATGGCGGCAGGATCCGGTCCGCGCCCCGGGATGGGCAGGTGGCCCATGACCCGAGCGAAGGTGGACGCGGCCGCCTACCGACTGATGGTGTGCATGCGCCTGGTCGACAGCGTGATCGCCCGCGCGGGGCCGGCGGGCTCGACCACTCCGGCATAGGTGATGAGGCCGTCAACCCAGGTGGCCTGCGTCCTTCGGCCGATCAACTCGACCGTCCGGCCGGCGTCCTCAAGGTGGCCGCCCCACCGCGCCGGGAACCACGCCCACCGACCCAGTTGAACGACCAACAGCGAAGGGGATCTCGCGGGGTCGCTCCCACCACTCACCCCAGCCCGTTCGCCGGCGTCCACGCCGGTCGGCCCTGATCCATCAGCCACGCCTGGAAGAACGCGGACAGGTCCTGCCCCGCCACCTGCTCGGCCAGTGCCTCGAACTGCTCGACGGTCACCGTGCCCCAGCGGTTCTGCTCGGTCCACAGCCGCACGAGCCGGAAGAAGTCCGGGTCGCCGATGCGCTGGCGCAGCGCCTCAACGGCCATGGCCCCACGGTCGTACACGGCCCAGGCGAACAGGTGGTCCGGGCCGGGGTCGCCGATCTGCAGTTGCCAGAACTGCGACCCGGCGTGATGGCCCCGCCACTGCCGACCCAACCAGTCCCGCCCGGAACGTCCGCCGTGGGTTTCGGCATAGCGCACCTCGGCCCACCGCGCGAAACCCTCGTTGAGCCAGATGTCGCGCCAACGCGCCGGCGTCACCGAGTCCCCGAACCACTGGTGGGCCAGTTCGTGCACCAGCAGTGCCCGCGCGTCGGAGACCTCGGTCAGGTCCGGGTAGGTGGGCCGGGTCTGGGTCTCCATCGACCAGTCCTCGTTGTCGAAGGTGCCCGACACCAGGCCGCCGACCTGCCCGAAGGGGTACGGGCCGAACTGGGTCTGCAGCCAGCGCACCAGTCCCGCAGTGGTCCGCAGCAGCCGCAGGTTCGCTCGCTGGTCCGCCGGGCTGAGGGCTTGGGACACCGCGTACGTGGCCGGCCAGGTCCCGCCGCGGTGCTGCAACCGGTAGTCGCCGGCGGCGAACAGGGTCGCGTAGCTGGGCATGGGCTCGGCCATCTGCCAGTGCCAGCGCGACCACCGGCCCACGTCGCGGGTGGCCACCAGCCGGCCGTTGGAGACGAACTGCTGCCCGCGGGGCACGAACCCCACCACGTCGTAGCGCGCCTTGTCCCGCGGGTGGTCGTTGGCCGGGAACCACCAGGGTGCGATCCGAGGCTCCCCGATGCCGAGCTGCTCGCCTGCGCCGCGCAACCACGGGTAGTCGTCGGTCCGGTCCGCCCGCGCCGGGTTCCCGCGGTAGTTGATCTCGACGATCATGGGCGTGTTCGCCGGGACCGTTGCGGCCGGTTGCACCACCAGTTGCAGGCCACTGCCCCGCCAGAACTGAGCCTGCTGGCCATTCACCGCCACCGAGTCAGCCCGAAGTGCCAGCTCGAGGTGAAACCGGCTCAGATCAGAGGTGGCCTGCGCGGTCACCACTGCCCGGCCACGCAGCCAACCGCTGTCGGGATTCATCCGGACGGTGATGCGGTAGTGCTGGACGTCGAACCCGGAGTCGCCCATGCCCGGGAAGTAGGGGTCGTCGGCGGCCGGGCCGATCGCCGGGGCACACGACGCCGGTACGAGGGTGACCGCCAGGGCAGTCAGGCCGGCCAGCACACTGCGCAGCATCAGACCCCCTCGCGGACGACCCTTCCACGGTATGCCCGGAGTGCTGGTGGTGGC
>DAOMFH010000458.1:0-1892 GCA_035429705.1 Actinomycetota bacterium | reverse complement strand
GGGTGTATGCGGCCTGATCCTTCAGTGCCTGCCGGGCCTCGGCGCGGACCTTGTCCGAGAAGTACTTGGTGGTGTTTAGCTTCAGTTCCTTGAGCACCTCCTGGTACGCCGGGTCGGTGCGGTCCAGCCCCATCGAGAAGCCGCACGACGACGCATCGGCCTGGTCGATCATCCCTGCGAGCAGCACCGAACTCAGGTCGGTGCCCCCCGGTCCGGACACTTTGCCGACGGACACGATCGGCCCGCTGGCACCCGCGGTGAGCCGACTGGCCCTGCGGGCTTTCACGCGCACGAGATGCGCCTGCGGCACGGCGCGCTTGCCCTGCCAGTGGGTCGTCACCACGCCGTACACCCCGGGCGGCAGGCTCAGCCGGAAGCGCCGGTTCTTGCCCGGCAGTGCGGCGGATTGGGCGCCGGCCGGTACGAGGCGCAGCGCCAGCACGGTGGCGGGGAAACGCTTGCCCCATTTCCCGCGATCGGCGGGCAGGCGGCCGGCGACCGCGCCGGGCTTGGCGGCCAGGGTGTGTGGGGCGCTTGGGTACGAGGCCAGAGCGCGTGGGGCACCGGGGTCCGCGGTGGCGGGACTGGCGCCCAGTGCCCCTGCGGCGAGGGCGAGGGTCAGGGCGATGGCTGCTCCGGTCGCTGTGCGCATGTGGGCCTCCCCAAGTCGGCGTGTTGCCGGCGGTCATTGTGACACGAGGAGGCGACCGGCCGCTGCGCACGGGGCGGGGGACAATGGGATCAGGAGTTGTCATGAAGAAGCGCACGGCGGTGGTGGGAATCGGCTCGGCAGCACTTGCGGCTGCGGCGGTGGCGAAGGTGCGCCGGGCACTCGGGGACCTGACGGCTGCCGAGACGGGAACCCTGCCCAACTCCATGGAGTACGCCCGCTGGGGCGATGGGGCCAAGTCGGTGCTGTGGATCCCCGGCGGTCCGGGCAGCGAGATCCCGCACGGACTCATGGGCGCGTTCTCCGCACTGCAATTCCGGGCGCTACTGGAGGACGGCTACACCGTGTGGTGGTTGAGCCGACGGCGTCACATGCCGCTGGGACACTCGGTCAAAGACATGGCAGACGATTACGCCCGGGCGATCCGGGACAGCCTCGGCGGTCGCGTCGACGTCGTGGTGGGCATCTCGTACGGCGGCATGATCGCCCAGCACCTGGCAGCCGACCACGCCGATCTGCTGGACCGCGTCGTGCTCGCGTTGAGCGCGGCGCGCATCACCGACTGGGGCCGCGATGTGGACTACCGCTGGGCGCAGGCGCGGGTGGCACAGAACTGGGCCGGCGCGGGCCGGGCCATGGCCGAGTACTTCTTCCCGGAGCCCGCCCAGTGGCGTCAGCGCAACGTGCTGGGTGCGGTGCTGAGCAGGGCATTCACAACCGATCAGGTGCCGGGCCAGGATCTGCGGGTCGAGGCGGAGGCGGAAATGACCTTTGACGCGCGTGATGTCTTGCCCCGCATCCGGGTGCCGGTTCTGTTGATCAGTGCCGAGCGGGACATGTTCTTCACCCCGGAGATCATCGAGGAGACTGCCGCAGCCCTCAAGGACTGCCGCACGGTGCGATATCCGGGTATCGGCCATGTACGCGGCGCGATGAGTCCACGGATCGTGCAGGACGTGCTGGAGTTCGCGAGCGGCTGAGGGCAGGCGCTATGAAGCCCCGTGCTCCTCGGCCCAGGCCTTGAGCACCTTCTTGCGTGCCCGGGCAGACAACCGGTCTATGTACAGCAGTCCCTCGAGGTGGTCGTACTCGTGCTGCAGGCAGCGAGCTAGCAGTCCGTCGCCGCTGACCTCCACGGGGGCGCCGGCGTGGTCCACCCCGGTGACCGTGGCGAAGTCCGGCCTGGCCAGGGGATGGAACTGGTGGCGCACCGACAGGCACC
>DAOMFH010000457.1:0-1933 GCA_035429705.1 Actinomycetota bacterium | reverse complement strand
CTCGAGGAACCCGGCGAGGAGGCCCCATGAGCGGTTCGGCGATCATCATGATGCTCATCGCGATCCTGGTGCTGTGGGGTGGCCTGGCACTGGCCGTGCTGCATCTCACCCGGTGGTCGGGCGAGGAGCCGGAGGAGATTCTGCACGACCTGTGACGGGTCCTCGATCGACCGTTCGCCGCAGGCGTCGGCGCCGGGGGACAATGGCCCCGTGGACGTGTCTCTCGCATTCCTCGGAGCCGCCGGCACGGTGACCGGCAGCAAGTTCCTGATCCGCGCCGGATCGGCCGGGGTCCTCGTCGACGCCGGGCTCTTCCAGGGGCTGCGGGACCTGCGCCGGCGCAACTGGCACCCCCTTGGCCTGCCGGTGCCCGATCTGGACGCGGTGGTCGTCAGCCACGCCCACCTGGACCATTGCGGATACCTGCCGGCGCTGGTGCGGCAGGGATTCAACGGCCGGATAGTGCTGACCGCCGACACCGCGGCATTGGCCGAGATCGTGCTGCGGGACAGCGCGAAACTGCAGGAGGAGGACGCCAAGTACGCGGCCAGCCGCGGCTACTCGAAGCACCGCACACCCAAGCCCCTGTACGACGCCGACGATGTGGAACGCACCCTGCCGCTGTTCAGCGTCACCGAGTTCGGCGCCGAGGTCGAGGTGGCCGAGGGGATCACCGCACGGCTCCAGCCGGCCGGCCACATCCTGGGCTCGACGTCACCGGTGATCAAGGCCGGGGAAACGACGGTCGCGTTCTCGGGTGACCTGGGCCGGCCCAACCACCCCCTGCTGCATCCCCCGGCCCCGCCCCCCGCCGCTGCCGCGATCGTGGTGGAGTCGACCTACGGCGACCGGGTCCATCCGCAGGACCCCGGCACGGTCCTGGCCGACGCGATCAACCGGACCGTCGAGCGCGGCGGGTCGGTGGTGATCCCAGCGTTCGCGGTGGACCGCACCGAACTTCTGCTGCTGGCCCTGCAGGACCTGCGACGGGCCGGCCGGATCCCACGGCTGCCGATCTTCGTGGACAGTCCGATGGCTCTGCGTGGTCTCGCGGTCTACCGCAGCGCGATCGATGCCGGGCACGCCGACCTGCGCCCCGACCTGCCTCCCGATGTGCTCGAGGACGACAACCTGCACACCGCCGAATCCGCGGGCGAGTCCGAGGCCCTCAACGATCCACGTGCGCCGTGCATCATCATCTCCGCCTCCGGCATGGCCAGCGGCGGTCGCGTGCTGCACCACCTCAAGAAGATGCTGCCCGACCCCCGGCACAGCGTGCTGCTGGTCGGCTACCAGGCTGTCGGCACCCGCGGCCGCAGCCTCGCCGAGGGCGCGACCCAGGTGAAGATCCACGGCGAGTACGTGCCGGTGAAGGCGGAAGTCGTCGACGTTGAAGGTTTCAGCGTGCACGCCGACGCCGACGAGTTGCTGGCCTGGCTGGCCGCTGCTCCGGCGCCACCCAAGGTCGTCTACGTGGTCCACGGCGAACCCTCCGCATCAGCCGCGCTGGCTCACCGCGTCGGCACCGAACTCGGCTGGCTGGCCGTCGTCGCCCGCGACGGCGAACGGGTGCGCGTGCGATAACCGCGACCGCTCCACCCGGCTCTCCGCCTCATGCTAGGTTAGGCTTACCTAACTAACGGAGAGATATGTTCGCGAACTTCCTCATCGGGCTGCGCGAGGGCCTGGAAGCGTCGTTGGTCGTGGGGATCCTGGTCGCCTACGTGGTCAAGACGGACCGCCGGCAACTGATCCGGCCGATCTTCGTGGGCGTCGCTGCCGCGGTCGCGCTGTCGGTCGGGCTCGGCGCGATCCTCACCTTCGGCACCCGGACGCTGACTTTCGAGGCCCAGGAGGCGATCGGCGGCACGCTGTCGCTCATCGCCGTGGCCTTCGTCACCTGGATGATCTTCTGGATGGCCCGCAACGCCCG
>DAOMFH010000456.1:0-1936 GCA_035429705.1 Actinomycetota bacterium | reverse complement strand
CGATGATCGCCGCGGCCGCGATGAGCTTGTCCAGCGTGTCGGTGATCGCCAACGCGCTACGGCTGCGCAACGCCAAGGTGTAGGCAGAGGTCAGCGCCAACGGATCCGGGGGCCAAGGCGACAGCGATCTGCGGGCAGGTGCAAGGTCGCCGGCACCACCTGCCCGGTCGTGCGGGACCGATCCGGCTCCCTGATGTCGGCGCTACCGTGACGCCATGGCCACCCGGACGGCCGACGGCGGCGGATCAGTGTCTCGCCGAGTGCTTCAGTTGCTCGCGATCACGCTCTGGCAAGCCCTCCTGTTGTTCGCGAGCGCGGGCACGCTGGCCTGGGCGGGCGCATGGTGGTATCTGTCCGTTTACCTCACACTGCTCGTGATCGCGGGAATGGTGCTGCGGGGACACCGTGAAGTCGTCGCCGAACGCAGCAAAGGCACCCGGGGATCCCTGCCACGCGACCGGCTCCTGACCCGCCTGCTCGCAGCCACCTCGATGTCGGTACTGGTCGTTTCCGGTCTGGCGGTGAGGTTCGGCTGGCCCGGAGGGTTCGGGCTGGGAGTGCGGATCGCCGGAGTCGTCCTGTTGGCCCTTGGGTACGTACCCGTGCTGTGGGCGATGGCCACCAACCGGTTCTTCACACAGGGCGTGTGCATCCAGAGGGAACGCGAGCACGTCACGATCACCGGCGGCCCGTACCGGTTCGTGCGACACCCGGGCTACGCCGGGATGATCATCTCGATGGTCGGGGCCGTGGCCCTGCTCGGCACGCCGTGGGCGGTCATCCCGCTGGTGCTGTACGTGATCGTGTTGCTGGCCAGAACGCAGTTCGAGGATGAGACGCTGGCCGCGCAGTTGACCGGATACCCGGACTACCGCACCCGCACCCGGTATCGGCTGGTTCCTGGGCTGTGGTGAGGCGAGATCTGCCGGCCGTCGACGTGCGGCCTCCGTCGTCGCGTCCCACGCACTGGGCAGATTCGCTGCCGTCCGGACGAGGCGTGCCGAACCGATCGTCTGACCGGGCGCGGCTAACTAGACTGGAGGTGGAACACCGGCATCGCCAAGGGGGCCGAGATGTCCGATCGCGTCGATCAGATCCTGTCGTGGTACTCCTCTGAGAACCCCGGCGTAATCGCGAAGTTGTACCGCCTGCTGACCACCGGCAGACTCGCGGGGACCGGCAAACTGGTGGTCCTGCCGGTCGACCAGGGGTTCGAGCACGGCCCCACCCGCTCGTTCGCGCCGAACCCGCCCGGCTACGACCCCCGCTACCACGCACAACTCGCCCTCGACGCCGGGTGCAACGCCTACACCGCGCCGCTGGGACAGTTGCGGATGGTGGCCCGGGAGTATGCCGGACGACTGCCCCTGATCCTGAAGGCCAACAACGCCGACTCCCTGTACTCGGGAACCGATCCGGTGCCCGCCGTGAACGCCTCCGTGGCCGACGCTCTGGAGATCGGCGCGGCCGCGATCGGCTTCGGCATCTACCCCGGGTCGGCCGGCCGCAACGAGATGTACCAGGAACTGCGCGACATCATCGCGCAGGCCCGGGCGGCCGGGCTGGCGGTCGTGGTGTGGTCCTATCCTCGCGGCTCGGGATTGTCCAAAGAGGGCCAGACCGCGGTGGATGTGGTCGCGTACGCCGCGCAGATCGCCTCTCAGCTCGGTGCGCACATCATCAAGGTGAAACCGCCGAGCGCTCGCATCGAGAACGACGCGGCCCGGCAGGCGTTCGAGCGGGCGGGCACGCCGCTGGACACGCTGGCCGACCGGGTGCGCGAGGTGATCCGGGGCGCCTTCGACGGCCACCGCATCGTGATCTTCTCCGGCGGTCCCGCCAAGGGCACCGCGGCCCTGCTCGAGGAGAACCGGCAGACCGCCCTCGGGGGCGGGTTCGGCACGATCATGGGCCGCAACTCGTTCCAGCGCCCGCA
>DAOMFH010000455.1:0-1938 GCA_035429705.1 Actinomycetota bacterium | reverse complement strand
CCCGCCGGTTGTAGCATCGTCGCGTGCTCACCTCTGCGGCCTTGCACGCGGCTGCCGACACCATCGACCGGTTCATGCCTCCCACGCCCACGATGCGCTGGCCCCTGCTGGATGAGCGGGTCGGCATGCCGGTCTGGGTCAAGCACGAGAACCACAACCCGACTGGGGCCTTCAAGGTGCGCGGTGGGCTGCGCTACCTGGCCCGCAGCCAGGTCGAGGACGATTCGCCGACCGGCATCGTGTCTGCCAGTCGCGGCAACCACGCCCAGAGTCTGGCCTTCGCCGGCGCCGCGTTCCGGACACCGGTGGTCATCGTGGTTCCGGAGGGCAACTCGCCGGACAAGGACGCGGCGACGCGGGCCATGGGTGCCGAGGTCGTGGTTCACGGCAAGGATTTCCAGAGTTCACTCGAACATGCGTACGGTTTGGCGCGAGAGCGGGGATACACGCTGGTCCCTCCGTTCCACCAGTGGCTGCTCGAGGGTGTGGCCACCTACGCCGCCGAACTGTACAACAGCGTTCCCGGGCTCGACACCGTCTACGTCCCGGTGGGGATGGGCACGGGGATCTGCGCCAACATCTCGGTCCGGGACCTGTTCGAGTGCGACACCGAGATCGTCGGGGTCGTGGCGGCCAAGGCGCCGGCCTACGCCCTGTCGTTCGAGTACGGGGCTCTGGCCACGACCCCGACCGCGGCAACCTTCGTCGACGGTGTCGCCTGCCGGGTTCCCGACCCGGCAGCCCTCGACATCATCCTGCGCGGGGCCTCTCGGTTCATCACGGTCTCGGAGCAGGAGGCTGCCGAGGCGATGGTCCTCATGTACCGGTGTACTCACAACCTCGCAGAACCGGCAGGCAGTCTGGCCCTGGCCGGGCTGCTGAAGGATCGGGAGCAGGCCTCCGGGAAGAAGGTCGCCGTCGTTCACACCGGCGGCAACGTGGACTTCGACGTACTCGCGGGGGCGTTCGCCGCCTGCGAGTAGCCGGCCTCGCGGGCCGCGCGTTCCACCCGGTTGCGATAGTCGGCCCACCACTGCCGGTCCCCCGGCGGCAGGTTGCTGCGTTCCGGGCGCCACCCGGCCTCCCCGTCGATCAACTCCCGGATGATGTCGGCATGCCCGGCATGCCGGTGGGTCTCGGCGATCATGTGGACGAGCACCTGACCCAGCGTCACCGCCCGTTTCGCCGGCGCCCACCAGGGCACCTCGCCGGCGGCGTCGAGGTCGAACTCGTCGATCGTCGCATCCGAGTGCGCCCACACTCGGTGGTACAGATCGATGATCGACTCGCGGGACTCATCAGCGGGTACCCACATGTCCGCGTTGTCCTCGGCGTCGTCGGCGAACCACGCGAACTTCTGCGGGAAGGGCCGGCCGAAGCAGTCGCCGAGATACCCGGCCTCCACGCTGGCCACGTGCTTGACGATGCCCAGCAAGTTGGTGGCCGTGGGCGTCATCGGGCGGCGGGCGTCGTAGTCCGAGGTTCCCCCGACCTTCCACAGCAGGGCATCACGGCCCACTTGCAGGTAGTCCCGCAACTGATCCTTCAACACCGTCACCGCTGAACCGGTTTCGGATATCCGGGCAGCCAGGATCCGTAGCGCAGGGAGTTGCCGTCCGGATCCAGGAAGGCTCCCTCGCACAGGCCGTATTCGGTATCGGCCGGCTCCACGAACTCCCCGGCTGCGCCGGACAGATACCACTGTTCGTGCAGCGCCTGGGCATCATCGACGTAGAGGTAGACCTCGCTGAGGTTGCTCTGCGGTTCGATCCCGGACACCTGGCACAGATGGATCTGCAGGCCGTCACGGAACAGGAAACCGTAGAGGACCGGGTTGACCCGCCGGCCCGCCACGACCTCCGCACGCTGATAGGCCTTGGCCCGGAAACCGAGCAGCGAGTAGTTCTCCAGCGCGGACAGCACGTCGGTCACCGGGAG
>DAOMFH010000454.1:0-1945 GCA_035429705.1 Actinomycetota bacterium | reverse complement strand
GCAACGCGAGCGGGAAGCCCAGGAAGGGCGCCAGGAACACCGTCCAGATCTCCCCAGCGTTCCCCGTGAGCACGTACTTCACGAACCGCCGGATGTTGTCGTACATCCGGCGGCCCTGCTTCACCGCCGCGACCAGGGTGGCGAAGTTGTCGTCCAGCAGCACGAGGTCGGCGGCGCCCCGAGCGACATCGGTCCCGCCTTCGCCCATCGCGACTCCGATGTCGGCCTGCTTCAGCGCGGGGGCGTCGTTAACCCCGTCGCCGGTCATCGCCGCCACATGCCCGCCGGCCTGCAGCGCCCGCACGATCCGGATCTTCTGCGACGGGTCGACCCGCGCATAGACGTTGGTGGTCTCGACAACATCCGCCAGTCGGGTGTCCGGGACTGCGGCCAGTTCGGCACCGGTCAATGTGGTGCGCGGGGAGGCAGGTATCCCCACCCGCTTGGCGATCGCCTGCGCGGTGGCGGGGTGATCCCCGGTGATCATGATCGGCACAATGCCGGCCGTCTGGCACTGCTGGATCGCCTCCGGCACCCCGTCGCGGGGCGGATCGAGCAGCCCGATCAGACCGACCGGTTCGAGGTCGTGCTCGAGCTCGGCCACCTCGGCGGGCAAGTGCGCCACCCGGCGGCGGCCGAAAGCCAGCACGCGCAGGCCGTCGGCCGCCATCCGCACGGCTTGGGCGGAAATAGCCTCGCCGGCGATGAAGCGGGGGGTCAGTATCTCGGGGGCACCCTTGGTGAAAGCCCAGACGCGCTCGTTGGCACAGACCACCGTCATACGCATCCGGGCTGAGTCGAACGGCGCCAGCGCGACGCGGCGCCAGCCCGGTTCGCTCCACAGCGGGTGGGCGTACTGCAGCAGGGCGATCTCGGTGGGATCCCCGGTCGGGTCACCGCCATCAGCGCCGAGGCTGGCGTCGTTGCACAGCGTCGCGGCTTGAGCAAGATCCGCGGCATCGCAGCCCGGCGCCAGCCACACCGACTCGACGGCCATCTGGTTGCGGGTCAGCGTGCCGGTCTTGTCCGAGCAGATGTGGGTGACCGATCCCAGCGTCTCCACGGCGGGCAGTCGCCGGGTGAGGGCGTGCTGCCGGACCATCGTCGAGGCCCCCTGGGCCAGGGTCAGGGTCACCACCGCGGGCAGCGCCTCGGGTACGGCCGCGACCGCCAGCGAGACCGCGGTGAGCAGCATCTGCACCGGATCCTCACCCCGCAGGATGCCCGCGGCGAACACGATCAGGCTGATCACGACCACCGCGAGCGCGATCACTTTGCCCAGCCGGGCCAGCCGCCGCTGCAGGGGGGTCTGGCCCTCACCGGCTGTGGCGACCAAGCTTGCGATCTCGCCGATCTGGGTACGGTGTCCGGTCGCCACGGTCACCGCCCGGCAGGTGCCCCCCACGACTTCGGTGCCGCGGAAGAGCATGTTCGAGCGGTCGGCCGCAGCGGTGTCGGCCGGCAAGGAGGTTACGGACTTGACGACCGGCACGGACTCGCCGGTCAGAGCCGCCTCAGCGGCCTGCAGTCCGGTGGCCTCGATGATCCGCAGATCCGCCGGAACACCATCGCCGGCTTCCAGCGCGACGATGTCGCCGGGCACCAGTTCGATGGCGGCCACCCGCCGGGGGCTGCCATCGCGCACTACCACCGCGACTGGACTGGCCATGCGTTGCAGAGCGGCCAGCGCCTGATCCGCACGGTGCGCCTGGAACACGCCGATCGTCGCGTTGAGCACGACGATCACCGCGATCACCAGCGCATCCAGCCTCTCCCCCACCATCAGGGAGATCGCGATCGCAGCCAGCAACAGGTACACGAGCACGTCCCGGAACTGGTCGGCGATCAGCGCCAGAATCCCCTCCGATTCCGGTTCCGGCAGCGAGTTCTCACCGGCCGCCGCCCGGCGCGCCTGTACTTGGGCATCGGCGAGCCCGTGCTGCGG
>DAOMFH010000453.1:0-1951 GCA_035429705.1 Actinomycetota bacterium | reverse complement strand
CCCTCAGCGCAGGGCTACCGGATCCTCTGGGTGTGGTCCTCGTCCGAGGCCGCCCGCGATGCTGAGGCCCGCCGGGGTCGTATCGCCCGGGCCATCGCCGACCTTGACGACCTCAACCAGCGCCTGGCCTCCCCGAAACGACGAATCAAGACCACCGTCGCGGTTCAGCAGGCCGCCGACGCAGTCCTGGCCAAGACCAGCACGGCCACACCCGGGTCCGCCACTGCGTCAACTGGATCGTCGATGGGGCCCCGTCGGACACGACGCCGCCTCCGACGGCTGCTTCCCGCTGATCACCAACGACCGCGACCTTAGCGCCGCCGAGGTGCCGATCGCCTACAAGTACCAGCCCAACCTGGAGAAGCGGCACGCCCACCTCAAAGGCGCCCAGCACGTGGCGCCGATGTTCCTACCCGATCCCGCCCGCATCGAGGCCCTGCTGGCCTGCCACTTCATCGCCATGCTCATCCAGGCACTCATCGAACGCCAGATCCGCACCGCCATGGCTTAGGCCGACCTGACCGAGCTGTCCTTGTAGCCCGAGGACCGCGGCTGCGTCGCGCCCACCGCCGCCCGCATCCTGCAGATCTTCAACGGCCTGGCCCGTCACCACCTCCACCACCACACCGGAACCGGGTGCAGACCTTCCAGCCGGCACTGACCGACCTGCAACGCCAGGTCCTGGACCTACTCGACATCCCCCAGGCCGCCTACACGACACTCACCTGACCGCCTTCCAGATGGGGGGTCAGAAACTCACCGAGAAGCGCGGAAAGCGGGCTCTATGAATTCAGCGGCAACTTGCACCTCAGTCACAAACATCCACGGGCCGGAGAGCCTTGTGACCCAGCAGCAACCCAGTCGGCCGGTCACGGGCATGCCACCCGCGTCCGGATCCCAGACTCGTGACCGAAGGGGCGGCGGTATCCGAGACAGGCGACCCCGGCCGGGGGTTGACCACGGTTCGGCCCGGTGCACACACCCGCCAAAGCCAGCCAACACCGATGACCGCCTGCGCACATCCGAAGCGCTGGTAAGCGACTGCTGCACATCCGGCCAACGCACGCGACTGCAGCAACGGTGCTGGACTCACCGTGGCGACGCCAGCGGCCTGGTCAGTGGTAGAAGTGCCGCACCCCGGTCAGGTACATGGTGGCACCGGCGGCGCGTGCGGCGGCGGCCACCTCCTCGTCGCGCACCGAACCGCCCGGCTGCACGACCGCCTTCACCCCGGCCGCGAGCAGCACCTCGAGCCCGTCGGGGAACGGGAAGAAGGCGTCGCTGGCGGCCACCGCCCCAGCCGCCCGCTCCTCACCGGCGCGGGCGACCGCGAGCCGGGCCGAGTCCACCCGGTTCACCTGCCCCATGCCGATCCCCACCGCGGCCTCGTCGCGGGCCAGCAGGATGGCGTTGCTCTTGACCGCGCGGCAGGCGCGCCACGCGAAAGCGAGATCCCGCACGGTGTCCGGGTCGGCCGGCTCCCCGCAGGCCAGGGTCCAGTTGGCCGGGTCGTCGCCGGCGGCATCGATGCCGTCCGGGGTCTGCATGAGCAGGCCACCGGAGATGAATCGCACCTCCGCGGCGGGCTGGCGCCGGGGGGAGATCAGCAGGCGGATGTTCTGCTTCCGGGTCAGCACCTCGAGGGCGTCCGCGTCGAACTCCGGAGCGATCACGACCTCCAGGAAGATCTCGGCCATGGCCTCGGCGACCTCGCGGGTGACCGGGCGGTTGACCGCGACCACACCTCCGAACGCCGACACCGGGTCGGTGTCGACCGCGGCCCGGTAGGCGTGCAGCAGATCCGGGCCCACCGCGATGCCGCAGGGGTTCGCGTGCTTGATGATGGCGGCGGCCGGTTGCGAGAAGTCCCAGGCCGCCCGATGCGCGGCATCGCCATCCACGAAGTTGTTGTAGGACATCTGCTTGCCGTGCACCTGCTCGGCGTGGGCCA
>DAOMFH010000452.1:0-1966 GCA_035429705.1 Actinomycetota bacterium | reverse complement strand
GCCCTGCACCGGTAGCGAGGGGCTGCGCGCAGCAGGCCGGCGAGGCCGGTCACCTGGTCCGCGCGACTGCAGCGTCGCACCGTCGCCACATGCCCCGCGCCGACCGGGTCGGGCGGAACTGACACTGGCAGGCCTGAGCAAGCGGCTGAGGCTGGCCGACGATACCTCGCTGTGCCATCGTTTCGAGGGGTCGGCTGCTCGCCCGAGTGATCACTGGACACTCTTACCTGAGTTCGCCTGCGTGGTTGTGTCCGTGATCGATCAGCGGACGCGACGTGGCTCTGGTTCCCGCGGGACTCGCGCCCCGGCAGTGCGTCGCAGCCTTACCTGCTTCATACGCCCACCCCATGTACACAAGCCAATCCCAGGAGGATCCTCAGTTAGGTAAGCCTCACTTGAGGACCCATCTACCGAAGGAGGCCGTGATGGCACTCATGGCCGTAGCTTTCCCGATCGCTCCTGGTCAGAGCGAGAACTGGCACGCCTGGATGGACGAGCTCGCGGGCACCCGCTGGGGTGAGTTCGCCGCCTCGCGGCGTGCCGCCGGGGTGCGTGAACGCACCTTCCTCCAGTCGACGCCGATGGGCGAACTGGTCATCGTCACCCTCGAAGGCGACGACCCGATGGCATCGTTCGCCCGCATGGTCAGCGCCGATGACGAGTTCACCCGGTGGTTCGTCGCGCGCGCGAACCAGGCCCACGGCATGGACCTGTCGGAACCCATGCCCGAAGCGCCCTCCAGCCTTGTCCTGGACAGCGAGCGCTGACGAGCAGACGCAGCAGGATCCGCGGGCCCGGTCTCAGCGAGCCGGCGGACCGGCGGTGATCCGTCGCCGACGGATGCCAGGGGAGGCGTCCCGTGAGCGACGCCCATCGGGAGACTCGGGCAACCCCGTGACCGATGAGCCGGACTTCTGTCACACTTCCCCCATGTTCGGACGCAAGGACTCCCCTGACGGCACCCGCTTCCAGCTCAAGGAGAAGCTGTGGTCGATCGGCGATGACAGTTGGATTCTCGACGAGCATGGCGAGCGCATCTTCAAGGTCAACGGCAAAGCGCTGCGGATCAGGCGCACGCTGGTGATCGAACCGCGGGACGGCGGTGAGTTGTACAAGATCCAGGAGCGCAAGTTGCGTATCAAGGACACCATGGTGATCGAGACGCCGGACGGGGCGACGGCCGCGACGGTCAAGGAGAAGCTGATCTCGCCGATCAGGCACCGGCTGGAGGCCGAGTTGGCCGACGGAACCGAACTCGAGATCACGGGGAACATCCTCGATCACGAGTACGAGATCAAGAACGGCAAGCAAGAAGTCGCCACCGTGAGCAAGAAGTGGATCCGGGTGCGCGACACCTACGGAATCGAGATCATGCCGGGCCACGACCAGGCGTTGATCCTGGCGATCGCCGTTTGCCTGGACAGCATGGTGGGCGACGACTGACGCGACCGGTGGGGAGCCCACCGGATCGGGGCAGGCTACGCCGCGGGTCCGCGCAGGGCGAGGGAGTGCGGACCCGCCACGGTAGCGACGCCGGGGACCATCGTCCTAGGACCAAGGTCCAATTGTCCTGACCCCGTGAACCTGGCGAGCATTGCAGTGTGACAGCAGCGAAGAAGGTACTCGGCGCGACCGCGCTGGCGGTGGTCATGTGCGGCACGCTCGTGGCTCCGGCATCCGGTCAACCACGGCCGAATCCGCTGTTCTCGGGCGGGGGAACCGACACGCTGGTGAACTCCGGGGTGTGCAGCGCCGGCAGTTCTTGGCAGCTGGCCGGTCGCTCCCGGTTCCTCCGGGTGGTCGTCGAGGCCCGGGTGGTCACCGACGTGCGGCGTCAGCGGTGGGTCCTGAGTCTGGCGCACAACCAGACCACGATCGTCCGGATAATGCGGCGGCCGATGGGCAGGGGTCTTGTCAGGGTGCGCGGCAGGGTGCGGAACGAACCCGGCCCGGACACCTTCACGAT
>DAOMFH010000451.1:0-1975 GCA_035429705.1 Actinomycetota bacterium | reverse complement strand
GGGCCAGGAGGGTCCAAGTCACCCCTGCACGCCAGCCGCGACGTACGAGGCGAGTTCGGCCAGTGCATCGGCCGGCTCGGCGAACGCCCGCCGGACTCCGACATGCTCCACCAGTGAGAATGCCGGCACCGGCGGGTCGGCCATGGCCACCTCACCGGCGAGCACCAGCACACGAGCAGCCACCGCCCGAACCCCGCTGAACACCTTGCCGTGCAGCGATTGCCAGTCGAACCGGCCCTCACCGGTGATAACCAGATCCGCGCCGGAGCAAGCCGGGGCCATCCCCACGGCCTCCATCACCAGGTCGATACCGGAGACTCGCACACCGCCCAGCAGCATCAGTCCGTAGCCGAGCCCACCGGCCGCACCAGCCCCGGGGGCCTCGGCCAGCGCCGGGTCCTGGGCCGCCCACCTCCGCATCCGTTCCTCCAGCACGGGAAGCTGCTGCGCGGTCGCTCCCTTCTGGGCGGCGAAGCCGTACGTCGCACCAGCCGGGCCGAGCAGCGGGCAGTCGACATCGCTGGCGACGACCAGACCCGGCACATCCCGGTATCCGAGCGCCTCCAGCGCACCCCGCCCACCGTCATTGGTCGCCGACCCGCCGAGGCCGACCACGACCCGGCGACAACCGGCAGCAGCCCCGATGAGCTGTCCCACCCCATACGTCGAGGCGCGCACCGGGTCGCGTTCGGCCCTGCTCAGCAGCGCCAGGCCATTGGCCTGAGCCGCCTCTACGTAGGCGGTGTTCCCGACCTGCAGCCACTGGGCGCGCACCGGTCGGCCCAGCGGATCCTGCACGTCCACTCCGTGCAGTACACCCTCCAGATTCGCGTGCATCACCTCCACGAAGCCGGGTCCCCCATCAGCCAGCGGGATGCAGCGAACTTCGTCCTCGGGACGCGCCCGCGACCATCCGGTGGCGATCGCCCGCGCCGCCGTCACCGCGGTCAGCGTGCCGGCGAACTTGTCCGGACACACCACTACGCGCATAGCTGAACAACCTACGCCGGGGCCGTCTGGCTTGCCTCGTTTGCGTCTGCTCGGCGGCGGATTGTCCGCGTGATCGGGTTGCGCGCGCCGATCAGTCTGGGTCGGCGGCCAGCGCCTGTTCGATGACGGTCCGCATCGAGCTGGGATCGTCCTTCGGACTGAACCGGGCCAGCACCTGCCCATCGCGGCCGACGACGAACTTCGTGAAGTTCCACTTGATGGCCTTCATCCCCAGCAGTCCAGGTCTTTCTGCGGTGAGCCAGTTGAACAGTGGGTCGGCGTCGGCGCCCCTGACGTCGATCTTGGCCATCATCGGGAACGTCACTGCGTAGTTGACCTGGCAGAACTCGGCGATCTCCTCATCCGTGCCGGGGTCCTGGTTGCCGAACTGGTTGCACGGGAATCCGAGCACCATCAGCCCGGCCGAGCGGTAGTCCTGGTACACCCGCTCGAGTCCGGCGAACTGCGGGGTGAAGCCGCACTTGCTCGCGGTGTTGACGATCAGCAGGACTTGCCCACGATAGTCCGAAAGGGCCACCTGCGAGCCGTCCCGGGCACTGACCTTGAAGTCGTAGACACTCATCCCTCCAGTGTCCACCGTCGCCCCCCGACGCCTCGGCCGGGCTACTCGAACGCCACCACGCCCTGGCAACTTTCAGCTGCCTTCTGCATCTCCCGGGCCACGTCGTCCATGACCTCGGACGGCGTCTCGGCGTTGTAGATGACCTCCATCCCGGTGGCCAAGACCTGGGCGCACTTGGTGGCGAGGTCAGCCTTCGCCTGCTCGGCCTGCAACTCGTCGCTCAACGTCGCATTCTTCTGTGCCGCCTCCTTGGCAGCCGTCTGGTACTGCTTCTGCAGCGACTTCAGCTTGGACGCTTCGGATTTCAGTTCCTTGCCGGCCGTCTTCAACTTCGCGGCGACCTCCTCGTGGGCCGCTTGCGCCTTGTTCAGTTGCGTCTGCAGTTCCTCATCCGCCGCCTGA
>DAOMFH010000450.1:0-1981 GCA_035429705.1 Actinomycetota bacterium | reverse complement strand
TCGTCGCCTTCTTCGGATCGTTCTTCGTGTACTTCATCCTCGACCAGGATGCCGGCGCATGGGACTCGATCATGAAGAGCTTCGCGTTCGTCAAGGACAACATCGGCAACCTGCTGCTGCTGCTGATCCTGAGCTTCATCGCCGTGTTCGTGGGCGCGCTACTGTGCGGTCTCGGACTGTTCGTGGCGATCCCGGTCACCGTGATCGCGCAGGCCTACACCTACAAGGTGCTGCGGGGTCAGCCGGTGGCTCCCTAGTCCCAGCCGAGCAGGACCCGTACGACGGCGTCCGCCAGCATCCGGCCCTTCCGGGTCAGGCGCAGGCGGGCGCCGTCGGCGTTCTGCAGCAAACCGGCTGCCAACAGTGACTGGACCCGCTCCCCCTCGAAGTCCTGCGGGTCGATCCCCTCCGACAGCCGCACCCGCAGCATCACGTCCTCCAGTCGGCGGTCCGCGGCGGTCAGCACCTCCCGGGCCGCGGCAGGGCTGTGACCCGCGGTCAGCATCGACTGGTAGGTGGCCGGCCGCTTGACGTTCCACCACCGCACCCCGTCGACGTGGGAGTGGGCACCCGGCCCGAAGCCCCACCAGTTGTCGCTGTGCCAGTAGCCCACATTGTGCTGGCAACGGGCCCCCGGCAGCGCCCAGTTGGAGATCTCGTACCACGACAGTCCGTGGCCCACGAGCACCTCGTCGGCCAGGTCGTACTGCGCCGCCGCGGCATCCGGGTCGGGGGCCGCCACCTCCGCACGCCGAACCTGGCGGGCCAGCGCCGTGCCGTCCTCAACCCCGAGGGCATAGGCCGAAATGTGATCGGGACCTGCGGACAGCGCCGCCAGCACGGTCTCGTGCCAGGACTGCAGCGACTGGCCGGGGATGCCGTAGATGAGATCCAGCGACACGTGCTGGAAGCCGGCGCGCCGGGCCGCCTCGGCCGCCGCCACCGCGGCCCCCGGTGTGTGCACCCGCTGCAGGACCCGAAGCGCCGCCGGATCAGCACTCTGCATGCCCAAGCTCAGCCGGTTCACCCCGGCAGCCAGCCAGGCCCCGAGGCCGTCAGGGGTCACGTCCTCGGGATTGGCCTCCATGGTGACCTCTGCGTCCGGGGCCAGCCCGAAGACCCTCCCCAGTTCCGACAGCAATCGCGCGAGATCCGCCGCGGGCAGCAGCGAGGGGGTGCCGCCACCGAGGAACACCGAGGACAACGGCCGGGGCTCGCACACACGACCGGCCAGCTCGATCTCCCGGCCCACCGCGTCGATGAAGGCGCCGATCCGGAAGCCGCCGAGCTCCCCGGCGGTGTAGGTGTTGAAGTCGCAGTACCCGCACCGGCTGCGGCAGAACGGCACGTGCACGTACGCCCGCAGCGGACGGCCCCAGTCGAGCCCCTCAGGCAGGCGGCCGTCAGCGGGGGCCGGTTGACCGTCGGGCAGGGCGGGCATACCGGCAGTCTCCCACCGTGCCGGGAATCCCCTGCGCGGGTGGCTGATCCCGGCATCCGCGGCAAGCGCCACCCGGACCCGCCGGGCAGCACGAAGGGGTGGGGCCCGCGGGCCACCACCCCTTCGTCGGCTGGATCAGTTGTACATCGAGTCCAGGATGTCGCGGTACTTCGTCTCGACGGCCTTGCGCTTCACCTTCAGGCTCGGGGTCAGCTCGCCCTCCTCGACGGTGAAGTCACGGTCGAGGATCTCGAACTTCTTGATGGTCTCCCACCGGTTCAGCCGGGAGTTCAGCTCGTCGATCGACGCCTGCATCTCCTTGATCAGGTCGGGGTCCTTGGCGATGTCCGCCAGCGAGGCCCCGGCCTTGCCGTGCTCGGCCGCCCAGGCCGCCGCGGCGTCTGGGTCGAGCGTGATCAGGGCACTGGCGAAGTTCCGGTCGTTGGCGTGCACGACCATGTTGCCCACCAGGCCGCTGATGGCCTTGAACTGGCTCTCGATCGCCGACGGGGCGATGTACTTGCCGCCGGAGGTCTTGAC
>DAOMFH010000449.1:0-1993 GCA_035429705.1 Actinomycetota bacterium | reverse complement strand
GATGTCCGCTTCACCACGGCCTTCGGAATGGACAGCTGATGCGCGCACCACTGAGTTGGATCAAGGAATACGCCGCCCTGCCGGACGGGGTGACCGCCCGCGAACTCGCCGAGAAGCTGATCGGGATCGGTCTGGAGGTCGAGTCCGTCGACGAAGTCACGGTCAGCGGCCCGCTGGTCGTCGGCCGGGTCCTGCAGATCGAGGAACTCACCGAGTTCAAGAAGCCGATCAGGTTCTGCCAGGTGGATCTGGGTGACCGGACCCGCGGGATCATCTGCGGCGCCACGAACTTCGCGGAGGGCGACCTGGTGGCCGTGGCGCTGCCCGGCACCGTGCTGCCCGGGGACTTCGAGATCAGTGCCCGCAAGACCTACGGCCGGGTCAGTGACGGCATGATCTGTTCGGGCAGCGAACTGGGAATCAACGACGAGTACGACGGCATCCTGGTGCTGTCCGAGGGCGAGGTGGGCCAAGACGCCCGCCCGGTGCTCGGGCTGGACGACGCCGTGCTCGACATCGCGGTCACCCCGGATCGCGGCTACTGCCTGTCCATCCGGGGGATCGCCCGGGAGGCCGCCCTGGCCTACGGCGTGGCGTTCACCGACCCGGTGTCACTGGTACCGGAGCTCCCGGTGGACGGCCCGCAGCATCCGGTGGACCTGCAGGACGGGGCTGACCGGTTCACGCTGCGGGTGCTGTCCGGGATCGATCCGGACGCTCCCAGCCCGGCCTACATGGTGCGCCGGCTCAACCAGTGCGGGATGCGCCCGGTCAGCCTCGCGGTCGACGTCACCAACTACGTGATGCTCGAACTGGGGCAGGCGCTGCACGCGTTCGACGCCGCGAAGGTCCGGGGACCCATCCAGATCCGGCAACCGGCGCCGGGGGAGCGGCTGGAGACCCTCGACCATGTCCAGCGGGATCTCGACGCCTCAGATGTCGTGATCGCCGATGACTCCGGGGCGGTTGCCCTGGCTGGGGTGATGGGTGGGCTGACCACCGAGATCGACGAGAACAGCACCGACGTCCTGCTCGAGGCGGCGCACTTCTCCGCCACCCGGGTCGCCGCCACCTCGCGCCGGCACAAGCTGACGTCCGAGGCGTCGCGCCGGTTCGAGCGCGGTGTCGACGACGATGTGGCGGTGGCGGCGTCCAACCGGGCCGCCGTGCTGCTGGCCGAACTGGCCGGGGCGAGCATCGGTGGACTGGTGGACGTCGACAACCGCCCGGCCAGGATCGAGATCGACATGGCCCCGGATCTGCCCGCAAAGGTGGTCGGAGTCGACATCCCAGGTGATCAAGCACAGGCCATCCTCACGAGCATCGGCTGCGAGGTGTCCGGCCGGCGGGTGAAGGTGCCGAGTTGGCGGCCCGACCTGACCGCACCCATTGACCTGGTCGAAGAGGTCGCCCGACTGGTGGGTTACGACAAGATTCCGTCGCGCGGCCCGGCCATGGGAACCGGGGTGGGACTGTCGGAGCACGACCGGTTGCAGCGGCAGTTGCGCCGGCGTCCGGCCGAACTCGGCCTGATCGAGGTGCTCAGCTATCCGTTCGTCGGTGAGGCCGAGTTGGATGCGCTGGGCCTGCCTGCCGAGGATCCCCGCCGGGTCAGCGTCCGGCTGGCGAACCCGTTGCGCGACGAGCAACCGCTCATGCGAACCACGCTGCTGCCCGGTCTGCTCGCGACGGCTCGCCGCAATGTCGGCCGGGGCACCGAATCGTTGCACCTGTACGAGTACGGCCAGGTGTTCCGGGACGTCGCGCGGATCAGCGCGCCGGTGGCGGATGCGGGCAGCCGCCCCTCCGACGAGGTTCTGGACGAGATGCTGTCCAAGCTGCCCCGCCAGCCTGAGCACCTCGCGTTGTTCCTGTCCGGCGACTGGTCACAGGCCGGCTGGTGGGGGGCCGGCCGGCCAGTCGACTGGGCGGACTCGGTCCGGCTTGCGCAGGCGCTCGCGAAGGCCGTCGGCGTGCATTTGCAGGTGCAACA
>DAOMFH010000448.1:0-1993 GCA_035429705.1 Actinomycetota bacterium | reverse complement strand
CTTCCGGACGGCACGATGGTGGTGGTGCAGCGTGCCGACCACCTCATCGGGGGCAACGTGCGGGTGCAGTTGACGTCGGTGACCACGACCAGTCACGGCCGGTTGGTCTTCGCGAAGCTGGCCGACTCGTGACCGGACTCGTATTGGTCGCCGGGGGCAGCGGACAGCGGTTGGGGGCGGGGGTGCCCAAGGGCCTTGTGCGCATCGGTGACCGCACGTTGATCGGGCACTGCCTGTGGTCGGTCCGGCAGGTCACCCGCATATCGGAAGTGGTGATCGTCGCGCCTGCCGAGGAAGTGGCCACAGTGGCTGCGGACCCGCAGGCTGCCGGGGTGGCAGTGGTCGCCGGTGGCCCGAGCCGGGATGCCTCCGTGCGGGCCGGCCTGGCTGCACTGGGCGAGGGCAGCGACGTGGTGCTGGTACACGATGCTGCTCGCCCGTTCACTCCGCCCGAGGTGTTCGACCGGGTGCTGGACGCACTGCTCACCGCTGATGCCGTGATTCCGGCGGTTCCGGTCGCGGACACCATCAAGCGGGTGCGGCACGGCATCGTGGCCGGGACCCCGGCCCGGGACGAACTCGTCGCGGTGCAGACCCCGCAGGGGTTCCGGCGAGCCGTGCTCGAAGCCGCACACGCCGCCCGGACGGGGGATGTCACCGACGACGCGATGCTGGTGGAAGGGGCAGGGGTCCCGGTGCACGTCGTGGCCGGTTCGCCTCACGCCTTCAAGGTCACGACACCCTTCGACCTGATGGTGGCCAGGGCGATGCAGGAGCAGTCGTGCTGAGGATCGGGATCGGGACCGACGTGCACGCCTTCGACCCGCAGTGCCCCGCGTGGATCGCCGGGCTGCACTGGCCGGACGAGCCGGGACTGTCCGGCCACTCCGACGGTGACGTCGTCGCACATGCCTGCGCGGACGCGCTGCTGAACGCGGCCGGGCTCGGCGACCTCGGTGCGCTGATCGGCACGGACCGGCCGCAATGGGCCGATGCCAGCGGTGCGGCGATCCTGCGGGAGGCCGCCGGCCACGTGCGGGCGCACGGCTGGCAGCCCGTGAACGTGGGTGTCCAGTTGATCGGCAACCGGCCGCGGATCGGTCCCCGCCGGCAGGAGGGGCAGGAGGTGTTGTCCGCGGCAGCCGGCTGTCCCGTCCACCTGTCGGCGACCAGTACCGACGGCCTGGGCCTGACCGGGCGCGGCGAGGGCTTGGCGGCGATCGCGACCGCGCTCGTCGAGGGGCTCGATACCCTGGTGCGGTGACCCTGCAGCTGTACGACACCGCCACCCGATCCGTGCGCGAATTCACGCCCCTGACCGAGGGCAAGGCGTCGATCTACTACTGCGGAGCCACGGTGCAGGCCGCGCCGCATGTCGGCCATCTGCGACCGGGCGTGGTCTTCGACGTGCTGGCCCGCTGGCTGGCGGCGACGGGATACGAGGTGACCGTCTGCCGCAACGTGACCGACATCGACGACAAGATCCTCGCGAAGGCGCAGGCCGAGGGGAGGCCCTGGTGGGCGGTGGCGCAGCACTACGAGCGTGAGTTCACGCACGCCTACGAACTCCTCGGCTGCCTGCCACCGACGGTGGAACCCCGGGCGACCGGTCACATCCCGCAGATGATCGACCTCATCTCGCGGCTGATCGAACGGGACAAGGCCTACGCCGTGGACGGAAGCGTCTACTTCTCCGTGCTGTCCCACGAGCCGTACGGCGAACTCTCCGGCCAGCGGCTGGACGACCTGCAACCGGCCGCGGACTCCGCTGACGATGAGCACAAGCGGGATCCCCGCGACTTCGCGCTGTGGAAAGCGGCCAAGCCCGGTGAGCCGGCGTGGGACGCCCCGTGGGGCCGCGGCCGGCCGGGATGGCACGTCGAGTGCTCGGCGATGTCCACCTACTATCTCGGAGAGCAGTTCGACATCCACGGCGGCGGGATCGACCTCATCTTCCCGCACCACGAGAACGAGCAGGCGCAGTCGCGGGCGG
>DAOMFH010000447.1:0-2000 GCA_035429705.1 Actinomycetota bacterium | reverse complement strand
CGGATGGCCGGCAGATCCATCAGGCCCCAGACGGCCTGGATCACGATTGCCGACAGCACCGCCCTGGGAAGCGGCGCCAGCAACCCGGCCAGCGCGACGATTGCCAGCATCGCGATGGCCGCTGCGGTCAGCCCGGTGACCTGCGTGCGCGAGCCGGCCCGTTCGGCAGCGGCGGTCTTGGACAGGGATCCGGCCACCCCCATGCCGCCGAACAGGCTCGATCCGATGTTGGCAGCGCCCGTTGCGACGAACTCCTGATCCGTGTCCACCCGGTACCCGCCCTCGGCGGCGAGCAGTCTCGCGGCCGACAGCCCTTCGGCCAGCCCCACCATGGCCAGCGCCACCCCACCGGTCAGAACCGGTCCGATGTCGCTCATGCCGATGCCGGGCAGGCCAACCGGCGGGAAGCCGGTCGGGACGGCCCCCACGGTCGTCACCCCGCGGGCCGCAAGATCCATCGCCCCGGACAGCGCGATCGAACCGATCAGGACCAGCAGTCCCCACGGGACCCGGGGGGCGAACCGCGCCCCGAGGAACAGGATGGCCAGCGAGGTAAGGCCCACGGCCGCGGTGACCGGCTTGAAGTCGTTCAGGGACGTGATGATCTGCCACACTCGCATGAAGATGTCCCCGCTGACCGGCGGCAATCCGAGCAGGCTGGGGATCTCGCCGAGCACGATCAACAGCACCAGGCCGAAGACGAAGCCGGTCACGATCGGCCGGGACATGAACTCCGCGACCCACCCCACCCGCAGCAGACCGCCCACGATCAGCACCAGCCCGGTCGCGAGCGCGAGAGCCGAGGTGAGCGCCACGGCCCTGGTGGTGTCCCCGTTGGAGATGTCCGCGACCAAGGAGCCGGAGAGCACCGACACCGTGGACACCGGGCCCACCACCAGGGTGGGTGAGGACCCGAAAATGGCATAGGCGACCAGCGCCAGCGGGATGGAGTACAGGCCGACCAGCACGGGTACGCCGGCTATGCCCGAGTAGCCCAGCGCCTGGGGCATCGCCAGCGCGGCGACCACGACCCCCGCTGTCAGATCGGCCCCTAGGAACCGGGTCTGGTAGGACCTCGCCCACTTCCGGACAGGCAACTGCATAGGGGCAATCATCGTTCATTCACCGCGCCTTTACCTGCTGGTTGGGCGGGCTCGCAGGCCAGACGACCGACGCGAACCAGCTGGGACCCGGAGGCACGACCGGGCGAGCCCCTGCGGCCCGGCACCCGCCACAACTGGGCGGGTCGGCGACGCGCTCGCCCAGTTGTGGCGGACCAAAATCGGGAATACCGGACTATTACCGCATATCGCCTCCACAACTGGGCGGATCGGTCTTCAGCCTGGACGTTGGCGCCCAGTTGTGGAGGCGGCGGGGACAGGCGGGCAGTCAGGCGCACCCCGGCCGCACTCACTCCTGACGGATGCCCGAGGCCCGCACCGGCGGCGCCCCAGGCCGAACCGGGCGCTCCCCCCGGCGGTAGTCTCGGGCCCGATGAGCGACACACCCAGTCCCGTGCCCGGCCGCCGGTTCGCCGGCGTGGCCGTCGTCGCCTTCAGTTCCGTCGCGTGGTGGCCCGCGTTCACCCTGGGCGCATGGGGCACCATCTTCTTCCCGCAGGTCCTCAGCCTGTGGGCGGTGGCCACGGCAGCGTTCGTACTGGTGGCCCTGTCGGGCAACGTGCGCGAACAGGTGGGCTGGTGGGGGCTGGCACTGCTGCTACCCACCACGTGGCTGCTGCTCGCCATCGAGTTCGCGCCCGGATCCCGCCCCGAACTGGCGTGGTTCGGAACTGCTGTCACACTGCTGGGCGCACCGGCCATGGTGGCCATCCTGATCCGATTCTCCGCGCCTGATCTTGCAGAGAACACAAGCTGGCGGGATCGGACCGCGGTTGTGGCGGCCGTCGCGGTCGTGGTCGTCGTGGCCTACGGCATCGGCGGAATCCAGGAGCGGATCTTCACCTGCGGCGACTTCACGATCAGCGGAAACTCCGAGCC
>DAOMFH010000446.1:0-2019 GCA_035429705.1 Actinomycetota bacterium | reverse complement strand
GGGTCTCGGCCCCGGCCAGCCCATCGGCGATCATCTCCGCGGGGTCCGGGAACTCGAGCAGCCGGTCAGACCCGGCGGTCAGCAGGACCACCGGGGCGCGGGCGGCGGCGAGGACCAGTGCGTGGACGGCCTGACCCCGGACCTGGTGTGCGTAGGACAGGGCGGCGACCTCCCACCACCGGTAGCCGGCCACCGTCTCGACCGGAACGGCCGAGTGCCCGGTGTCGAGCGAGATGATCGTTCCGGCGCCGTCCGGCACCGCCCGCAGCGGCATGCCAGCGACCAGGCCGCCGTCGATCAGGTCCCGCCCCCGCACCGCGACCGGCGGGAACACGCCGGGCAGGGCACACGAGGCCATGACCGCATCCACCAGATCACCCGAGTCGAGCACCACCTCCCCACCGGTTGCCAAATCGGTCGCAAGCAGTCGCAGCGGGATCCGCAGCCCGGCGAATTCCCCTGGAAGCAGTTCCGCGATGCGGGCCCGCACCTGCCCCTCCTGCCGGCGGACCTGCATCCCGGTGACGCCGCGGGCAATCGCCCGCACCGGGCTGCCCAGGATCTCCTCGTGCAGCCAGTTCCAGAACTCGGCCATCTGCTCAGGGGTGCGCCCGGCGGCCAGCGCGGCGGCGTTGACCGCTCCCAGGGACGTGCCCACCACCACATCGGCCTTGATCGCTCGGTCGGCCAGTGCCTGGAGCATGCCGACCTGGGCCGGAGTGCGCCCCAGCCCGAAGGTGGTCACAAAGGCGACCGGGCGTCTCATCGGGGCACCTCGATCACCTCTTGAGCCAGGTCGGCGCTGATCCCGTGATCATCGGCCCGTGCGTACAGTCCCGGCCGCAGCCGCCGTCTGCGGGACAGGGACAGATCGGCCAGGAAGGCCCGCGCCATCTGGTAGCTCGCCGAACCCGCGTGCATCGTGTCCCCGAACTCCAGCGAACCACCGAGGTCGTTCGGGGTGGGCAGCAGCAGCACCGGGACTTGCAGGGACGCCTGCCGCAGCTGTCTGCGGCGCTGGCTGCTGGCCATGATCGCCGCCACCCGGCCGAGCACCTTCGCGGGGGTGGTGCCGACCTCGCCGGCCGCCCTGGCCCCGGTGTCGAGAACCACGATGCTGCCCGCACCGCGCGCCACGGCCGGGATCGCGGGCAGGTTGGCCGAGGCCAGTCCGTCGACGTACCACCGCCCCTGCACCTCCACGGGCGGCAGGACGCCCGGGATGGCCGACGACGCGAGCAACGCCGTGATGAGCGGACCCCGGTCGAACACGTGCGGGCGGCCGGTGGCCAGGTCCGTGGCCACCGCCGCGAACGGGACCTCGAGGTCCTCGATCCGGGCCGTGCGCAGGATCGCCTCCAGGGCGGTCCGCTGGGCCGAGTTCGACAGCAGACCCGGCGACCGGACCTGGGTGATGCCTCTGGTCAGCCACTTCTCCCCCACCAGCGAGGCCATGCTCAACTGCGCCCACACGTACGCGATACGGTGCACGCCGCAGGCCAGGTCCTCAGCCACGATGGAGCCGGTGAGTGCACCGGCCGAGGTCCCGATGATCGACTCCGGGACCAGATCGGTTTGGCTCAGCGCCTGCAGCGCACCCCACTGCACCGCACCATGCGAACCGCCGCCGGCCATCACAAAGGTCACAGGCCGGGGCAGCAGCCGGGCCAGGCGGATCGGGTCGCCAGCGCTGCGCTCCCGCGGGGAGCGCGGTCCCGGCACATCCATCACGCCCACAGCACAGGTCTATCGCACATGTGCCGGATCAGGTGTGCTCACCGGTGGCTCAGCGCACTTCGTGGCTCGACGCCGAGGCTAGTTCCTCCTGGTGCCGATGCGGAATCAGCGCGGGCCCTGTGCTCGGCGGCCTCAGCGGCAGAAACGCCCGACCAGGCTTCCCATCCGTTCCCGCTGCAACTTCGCGTTCTTGAGCTGCTTCCTCGCGCGCGACTTCTTCGCCTTCGGGGCGTTCTTCAACTTGGCGCGCTTCTTGCGCACCTGGGCCTTGGCATCGGCCAA
>DAOMFH010000445.1:0-2019 GCA_035429705.1 Actinomycetota bacterium | reverse complement strand
AACCGCGGCCTCGGCACCCGGCTCGGGCTCACTGGCTGCATGGGCCGAGCCACGCAGGAGGCCGGTGAGCAGTAGGCCGACGACCGCCCAGACGGCCAGAACGACCAAGCCTGGCGTTGCGCCTGCCCCGTCGAAGAACGCCACCCCGCGCAGGGCCGTGTTGCCGGCTCCGACCGGCAGGTATTGGGCGATCTGGCCCCACGGCGTGGGCACCATCTGCCACGCGGTGGCCGCCCCGGAGAACGGCATCCCGAAGAAGAACACCACGGCGGCCGACAGCCCGACCCCGCCCACGCCGACTAGCGTCGCGAGGCCGGCCGTGCCCGCCGAGATGCCCAGGCTGAGCAGCGCCATCACCCCGGCGTTGGCCAGCCAGGTCCCGGTCAGCGCACCGATCACGCCCTGCAACGCCCAGGTGGAGAACACCCCGGCCAGCACGGCGAATCCGAGCAGCGCCCAGACCCGGTCCGACCTGCGCCGGATCAGCAGTCCGATCGCCGCGCCGGCCGCGATCGAGGTGATGCCCAGCGGGGTCAGGCTGGACGGCAGGCCCAGACCGTTCGGGTCGTCGGGCGGGTTGGGAACCAGCGGTTGGACGCTCACCTGCGCCTGCGGGTTCGCCTCTGTCAGCGCGGCCGGCAGCGCCTGGGCAAGCATGTTCGCAACGGAGGTGCTCGCCGCCGGAGCGGTGTACAGCGTCGTCCCGGACTGACCGAGGACCAGCGCACCGTACGCGTCCCGGTTGGTCACCGCCGCCTGGGCCGCCGGGTCGTCAGCGACGGTGATGAACTCGAATGCGCCCGGCTTGGCCTTCTCGATTCCGACGACCAGCGCCTTCACCGCCGGTGCGGGGCCCGCGACGGCAAGGGGCAGGTTGTGCGGGGCTTGCCGGGAACTCGCCCAGGCGAACAGCAACACCAGCACCACTTGGAGCACCACGATCACGCTCACTATCGCGACGATCCGCGCCGGTTTGTTTCCCGAGTCGACAGCCTGCATTGCGCACCTCCACCTAAAGCGAATAACCGTTCGCTATAACGGTAGACCCACCCTCATCCCGTGTCAAGAACGAGCGTTCGCTTTTCATTGAAGCCGTGGCTACACTCAAGGCGTGCCACGTATCAGCGAGGCCGCGCGTCAGGCGCGCCGCACCCAGATCCTCGACGCCGCGCGGGCCTGCTTCCTCGAGCGCGGCTTCCACCAGACCTCGATGGACGACATCCTGACCCGCGCGAAACTGTCCGCCGGCGGCGCGTACCGCTACTTCTCCGGCAAGGACGAGATCATCGCCGCGATCGCCCACGAGAACGTGTCGTCGCTGACCGCCGCGATCGATGCCATGGCCGTGCCCGAGCCCCCACCCACGCTGGCCGAGACGATCCCCCGGCTCGTAGCGCTAGCCGATCAGATGGCCGACGGGCCGGGCAAGCTGGCGCTCATGGTCTGGGGGGAGGCGCAGACCGACCCGACGATCGCCGCCCTCATTCAAACCGAGGCGCCCCGGGTGCGGGCGGCCGTGCAAGAACTGGTCCGGCGGGCCAATCCGGAGCCGGTGGCCTCCGGCAAGGTGACAGTGGAGAACCTCGGCAACATCATCGCCTCGCTGGTTCCCGGCTACATCCTGCAGCGGCGCATCCTGGGCGGCGTCGACCCCGACACCTACGCCGCGACGATCGTGGCACTGCTCACTCCAGCCGATTGACCTCGGCGCGCTCGTCACCACCGTGGATTCCGAGCCCTGCGGTGACGCCGCATGTTGAGTCGGTTGCTGGAGACGCGGGGGCGCACACCCCGGGCCCCGGGGACCGGCGATGCAGCCAGGCGCGTCCGTCCGAAACCCCTGCATTCGTGAGCAATCGTGACAATCAACCCCCAGTGGCACAGTCGCGGCACGCGCGACCGGCCCGCAGGACCACACCCCCCGCCGCGATCGCTGCACGGCTGTCAGGCACCGGACCCGCTCCACGACTGTTGCGCGGTTGAGGTCCCGCGCGCGGTCAAACCGCCAACGACGCAACA
>DAOMFH010000444.1:0-2021 GCA_035429705.1 Actinomycetota bacterium | reverse complement strand
GACAGCCCGAACAGGACGGCGAACATCATCATGGGCACGTACGACTCGATCGGGACGGGCCCCTCCAGCCCGATCAGTTCGGCGCCCCAGCCCCACTGGAAGATCACGGTCACCACGCCGTATGCGGCCGCGATGGACAGCAGGTTCATGCAGGCGGCCTTGAACGGGATGAGCAGCGAGCGGTAGGCCACGGTGAGCAGCACGAACGACAGGGTCACGACCCCGGCGATGAAGTAGGGCGTGCGCGAGGCGATGATCTCGGAGAAGTCGCTGACCGCGGCGGTGACCCCGCCGACATGCACACCCATGCCGGCACCGTTCACGGCGGCGGGCAGCGTTTCGGCCCGCAGGCCGTGGACGAGTTCCTCGGTGCGCGGGTCGGCCGGACCCCAGTCCGGGACGACCCGGATCACGGCCACGCCACCGTCGGGGCTGACGACCGGTTCATCCGCGCCGGTCACCCCGGGGGCGGCGGCCAGCCGCTGCTGGAGGTCCTGCAGGCGGGGGTCCTGGGTCCGGGGATCTGTTCCGGCTGGGGTATCGGCGTGCTTCGGCGCCTCTGCGATCGCGTACATCTGGGAGACCACCGCGAGCGGCCCGTTCGCGCCCGGGCCGAAGCCCGCCTCGATCAGGTCGTAGGCCTGCCGCGCCGTCGTCTCCGGGGGCAGGATGCCGGCGTCGTTGTGCCCGAGGGTCAGCGTCAACGTGGGTGCGGCCATGATCAGCAGCACCGCGGACGAGCCGATCGCGTACCGCCACGGCTTGGTGGTCACGGCGTCGGCCAGGCGTCCCCAGCCGGTGTGGTCGAGATCGCGGTCGGTCTGGGAGGGGAGTCCGCGCTTGGGCAGAACCCGCTGTTTCATGACGCCGAGGATTGCCGGCACCAGGGTGATCGACGCGACCACTGCGATGGCCACCACGATGGCCGCCGCATAGCCCAGCCAGGCGAGGAAGGAGATTCCGGTGAGGACCAGCCCGCACACCGCGGCGATCAGGGTGGTGCCGGCGAACACCATGCCGGCGCCGGCCGTCCCGGCGGTGCGGCCCACCGCGTCCGGCACGCCGAAGCCCTGGCTGAGCAGCGTCCGGTGTCTGGTGATGAGGAACAGCGCATAGTCGATGCCCACCCCCAGGCCCAGCATGGTGCCCAGCGTCGGGGCCACGTCGGGGATGAACACCACTCGGCTGAGCAGGCCGACGACTGCCAGCCCGAGTTGGACGGCGAACAGCGCGCTGACCAGCGGGACCAGGGTGGCTCCCCACCTGCGCAGGGTCAGGAACAGGATGAACACGGCCGAGGCCATGCCCAGGACCTCGCTGAGGCGGGTGTCGGGCTGGGACAGTTGGCGGCCCAGGAACCCTCCGACGGCAACCTGCACCGAGGGCCCGGCCGCGTGCCCGGCGGTTTCCAGCAGTGACTGGCCGACCGACACGTCCGTGGCGAATCGCTCGTTGACTGTGACGTTCACGATGGCGGTGTGCCCGTCCGGGCTGATCAGGTCCGGATGCTCCGGTGCGGCCGCGACCGCCGTCACCTGCGGGACGGCGTCGAGGTCGTCGGCCACCCGCACGACGATGCGCTGCCCGTCCGGACCGTCGAAGCGGACCGCCGGGTCGTGCAGAACCACCGGAACGGCCTCCGCGGAGGTGCCCGGGAACGCCCGGTTGAGCAGGTCCTGGGCCACCGAGGAGTCGGTGCCGGGCAGGGAGAACGAGTCGACCGCGGCCCCCCCGAACGCCCGGTTCGCGCCGATCACCAGGAACGCCAGCAGGAACCAGACGGCGATGACCCGCCAGCCGTGCTCCGCGCACCGGCGGCCCAGCCGGTACAGGAACACCGTCACGACCGACGCCTCACACGGCGAGGGTAGTGGGTGCCGGTGCGGTGTTGCCCCCAAGACCGGCAGTCCGCCCCGGAGGGGTAGGTGACAACCTGCCATGCTGAGGGTGGGAGATAGGGGCAAACGACATGGAACTCACCTGCTTCGACGTGACCACCGAGGGCAAGGTCGCCCACGTCC
>DAOMFH010000443.1:0-2022 GCA_035429705.1 Actinomycetota bacterium | reverse complement strand
CGTGGCCGTGATCCCGCTGAGCACGCGATGACGCGCGGCTGTTCCTCGGGATAACTATCTGAGTCCGGCGAGTTGGAGGATGAGGTCGTCGTCTCCTTTCCAGGTGGGGGCTGGGTCGGGTGTGCTGCTGGCGGCTTTCCGGACCGCTTCGCGGACCATGTCGTTGTCGGCTGAGGCGTAGACGCTGGTGGTGGTGATGCTCGCGTGGCCGAGGAACTCCTTGATGTGTGGCAGCGGGACCCCGGCGCGCAGCATCTGCATAGCGCGGGCGTGCCGCAGCTGGTGGGCGTGGACCCGCTCCGGGACCTCGGGGCAGTTCTCGCGTGCGGTCGCGGCATGCTTGGTGAGCAGGTAGGCGATGTTGTCCTGGCTCATCTGGTGGCGGCGCCCCTCCCGGACGGTGTAGAACAGCAGCGCCTCTGGGTCCGGTGCGCTGGGGTGGAACGCGGTCAGGTATTCGTCGAGGTGACGCCCGGTCTTGTCCATGATCGGGATCGTCCTGGTCTTGTGCCCTTTCCCCGTCACCGTGACGCGACCGCGGCCGGGCGTGGTGTCGACGTCGGCGGTCGTGAGGTCGAGGAGCTCTTGGACGCGGCTGGCGGTGTCGAACATGAGCAGGATGATCGTGGTGTCCCGGACTCCGCGGCGGGTGTCCTGTCCGGGTGCGCGGATCAGCGCGTCGACGGCGGGCATCGCCAGCGCGTCGGGCGGACGTGCGGGGGTGCGGACGGGTTTGACTCGCCCCACCTCCAGCCAGACCGTGACCAGCGCCGGGTCCTCGCCGGCGCAGTACGACAGGAACGACTTGACCGCCGCGAGCCGCTGGTTGGCGGAGGATGCCGCCAGCTGCTTGGTTTCCAGAAGCCAGGTGACGAACCCGGTGATGCTGGCGTGGGTGATCTGGTCGAAGGTGATCTCGGCCAGCTCGAGGTGTCGCGTGTGACGGAGGTAGTCCAGCAGTGTGACGAGCGCGGTCTTATACGAGCGGATCGTATGCGGGCTGAGCCTGCGCGCCCGCGGCAGGTGGACGGTCAGCCAGGCCCGCACCAGACGGAAGAAGTCATCGGATGCCATGGGACGCCTCCGGGAGGGCCGGCTCGATGCCGGTGTTGGCGAGGCGGCGCAGGTCGGGGTGGAAGTCGACGGCGAGGTGGAAGTAGTACCAGGTGTCCTCCGGGTTGGCGTGCCCGAGGTGCAGGCTCAGGTAGGGGACCAGGGCTTGCGGGTCGCGGCCGGCGCGCGCCCACCTGTTGATGTTCTCGACCACGTGCGCGTGCCGCAGGTCGTAGGGCCGCGGCGACGACCCGGGGCGGGAGGTGACCGCGTCCCCGGCGGACACCAGCAGTTCGGCGAACCAGTGGCCGAGGATCGAGGGGTTGTAGAAGCCCCCGGATCGGTTCGGGAAGAACGCGACCCTGTCCGGGTGGTGCGCGCTGACCGCGGCGTCGTAGGCCCGGCAGTGCTCGTGCAGATCCGGCGACATGAACACGATCCGCTCCTTGTGTCCCTTGGACTGGCGGATGCTGACCGCGCCCCGGGTCAGGTCCACGTCGTTTCGGTGCAGCCGCCTGGCCTCGCCCGGCCGCAGCCCCAGGCAGTAGATCATCCGGAAGATCGTCGGGATGATCAGCTCTCGTCTCCCGCCATAGGGCGAGGCCTGGACCGCGTCAGCGGCGTCGAACAGTGCCCGCAGTTCCTGGTGTGAGAAGATGTGCGGTCGATACCGGACCTGCTTGCCCGGGATGCCCGACGGGAGGACATACGCGGCCAGCCCGAGCGCGGTGATGTGCTTGCCGAGCTGCCTGATCGGGGTGATCCGTCGTATCTGCCCGTTCACGTGCTCACCGCCACGTGCGGCCGCCCACGCCATCGCGATCTCGCGGGTCAATGTGTCCTGTCCCGGGTAGTCCCGAGAACACATCTGGTCGAAACGGCGCAGATGCCGCTCGGACGCGAGGTAGGGCCACCCGACCGCGTGCTTGACCTCCAGCAGGCTCCTGATGTGCCCGGCCAGACCACTAG
>DAOMFH010000442.1:0-2027 GCA_035429705.1 Actinomycetota bacterium | reverse complement strand
CGCACGTGACGGCGGTGGAGATGGAACGGGCGATCCAGCACACCGACAAGATCAATCACGGATGCGGGTCGCATCTCGCAACGCCAAGCCGGACTGAGCCCCGCGGTCCTCGCCCCCTTGGTGAAGGCCGCGTCACCGGCTGTCGAGGGGGAAGTCCTCCAGCGCCGGCACCGGGTAGGGCGTGGTGCCGGGGATCCAGCCTGCGTCCAGTTTGCGTTCCCCGACGCCGTCCTCGGCCCAGATGTGGCAGGTGCCGCTCAGGAAAGGCAATACCATCCGCAGGCGCTGCTCATCGCCCTCCCGGCTGGGGTTCGTGCGCACCCGCGCGGAAAATGCCGCCTGCACCAGCACCGGCGCCGTCGCCCTGGCCAGTTCCCGCAGGTGGGTGCAGCCCTCCGGGCCCCCGAGCCGATCACGCATGGCCTGGGTCCATCCCCGGCCCACCTGCACGCCGACGAGCTGTTGGTAGGCATCCGCGATCCGCGGGCACTCGGCATGCGGGTACTTGTGGAACAGGGCGTCCACGGATCGCACGGTGAAGTCCGCCAGCGACACCTCCACCACGAGTTCCAGGTCGTGCACGGTGGGCAACTGCTCGGGCCGCTGGGCCCACGGCCGCTCATCGCGCAACCGGCCGACGACCTGCAGGCAGTCGCCATCGGCGGGGTAGACGTCGAAGGTCATCGAACGCCGGTGATGGGCGATCCGTTCGTCAGGCACCCCCCTACGGTATCCGGCGCGCCGCCCGGGCCCGTGGCCGTGCGACGGCCCGGCCCACCCGCCGTTCCCTCGGCTCGTTACTGTCGAGTGACGTGCGCATCTACATCTGGCACGGCTACCTGCTCAGCGGGACCGGATCCAACGAATACACCCGGGCACTGGCCCGCACACTGGCCCGGCAGGGCCACGACGTGACGGTCTTCTGCCAGGATCCAGCCGCCGCGGACTTCGACCTGGCCGGGGCGGCCACGGTGCGGCCGGACCTGCCCGGGCACCTGCCGGTGTTCGTGCTCGACAGCTACTCCGACGCCCGGCCGGCGCTGGTGGGCGATCTCCCGGAGGCCGAACTGGACGCGTTCGTCGCGGCCAACGCCGCCGCGATCACCGCCGCCGGCCCGGCCGACCTGCTCATCGCCAACCACCTCGTCCTCGGCGGACCCGTGGCAGCGGCCACCGGCCTGCCCTACATCGTCAAGGCCCACGGCAGCGAGCTGGAGTACGCGATGCGGGACAACCCCCGGCTGTGCCGGTGGGCGGAACAGACCCTGGCCGACAGCCTGTGCGTGCTGGCCGGCTCCGAGCACATCAAGCGGGTGATCGGCGAACTCGTCGATGTGGATGCCTCACGCATCGCGGTCGTTCCGCCCGGGGTGGACACCGACCAGATGCGACCGCGCCCGGCCGAGGAGGCATTGGCCGGTCTGCTGGCCGAGACCGCCCTCGACCGCCATGGCGACCAGCGGCTGCCGGACCCCGGCAACGCCGAACGTTTCGCGTCGTTCTTCGCCGGCACCGACCGGCCGAGGGTCGTCTACGTCGGCAAGCTCAGCGAGGAGAAGGGGGTGCCGATGCTGGTCGAGGTCCTGGATCAGTTGTCCTACCCCGCGCTGATCGTCGGCTTCGGACCGGCCCGGGCGAGCCTGCAGGCCACAGCCGGTCCGAACATCCACTTCACCGGGCCCCTGCAGCACCGCCACCTGCAATACCTGTGGCCACTCATGGACGTCAGCGTCGTGCCGTCCGTGTTTCCGGAAGCCTTCGGGATGGTGGCCGCCGAGGCCGCGGCCTGCGGGTGCCCGCCGCTGGTCGCCGACCACAGCGGGCTCGCGGAGATCGCCGCTGGGATCCGTAGTCACTACCCTCCCGGCCTCACGGATCTCGCGGCGTTCCCCAAGGGCGACCACGACGCACTGGCCCGGCGGCTCAAGGCATTCGCCGACCTGTCCGCCGCCGAACAGCAAGCCGTGGCGCAAGGCGCGCGGGCAGCCGCGCTGGACCTGTGGGGATGGGACAGCGTTGCCCACCGC
>DAOMFH010000441.1:0-2033 GCA_035429705.1 Actinomycetota bacterium | reverse complement strand
AGGTCGATCGGGCCGGACTTGCCGTCGTAGTCGACGTCCTTGCCATCTTCGAGCAGCTTCAGGCACTGTGTGTAGCTGGTGCACTTCTCGCCCTCGGCCGAAACCTGCTTGATGTTGTCGCCGATCGCCATACCGCTGTCGTTGCCGGCGGCCTGTGCGGCGAGCGCGATGATGATGGTCGCGTCATAGGCCTCCGGAGCGTACGAGAAGTCCTTGAGCTTCGGGTCGATCGCCAGCAGTTGCTTCTGGAAGTCGGCGCTGGACTCCGCCCCGGGCAGGGTGCCCTGGGTTCCCTCCATGGAGCCCTTCGGCAGGTCCTTGTACAGAGTGTTGGACAGGTTGCCGTCCACCAGGTACAGGGGCACCTTGTTCGGGCCGATGCCCTGCTTGATCATCTCCTGGACGATCTTGCTGGACTCGTCGAAGCCGACCAGTGCGATGGCCTCCGGGTTGGACGCCTTCGCCTCCGACACCTCGGCCTCGTAGGAAGCCGCCTTCGGGTCGTAGATCTGCTTGGAGGCCACGGTGCCGCCGGCAGCCGTGAACGCCTTCTCGATGTTCGAGGCCAGGCCGGTGCCGTAGGCGTCGTCGAGAGCCATGATCGCGAGGGTCGTGTGACCGTCCCCGGCGATGAGGTCACCGAGGACCTGCCCCTGGAAGGTGTCCGGCGGCGCGGTACGCGCGTACAGACCCTTGTCCGGGTAGGTGGAGAACTCCGGGGAGGTGTTCGCGGGCGAGACCTGCTGAACACCGGCGCTGGTGATCTTGTCGATGACCGTCAAGGACACCGCGCTGGACGCGGCCCCGATGATGGCGTCGGCGCCCTGGGACAACTGCCGGTCGACGGTCTGCGTCGCGATGTTCGTCGACGTGTCGCCGGAGTCACCGACCATCGATTCGACGGGTGTGCCGTTGACCCCGCCGGCGTCGTTGATGTCCTGGACTGCAAGATCCACGGCGGCGAACTCGGGCGGTCCGAGGAAGGCCAGCGAACCCGTCTGCGGCAGCAGCGTGCCGATCTTCAGGGTGCCGTCGCCCTGGGCGGCGGAGGCGTCAGCGGACGGGCTGGTGGAGGATCCGCTCGAGGCTGAGCCGGAGCTGCACCCAGCCAGCACCAGGCTCGCAGCACCCACCACCACGAGGGACCGCAAGACGGTCGGTCGGGACATGTATACCCCTTTGCATAGGTAGCACCGATACGACGATCGCACCGGATCGGGACCACTTTACGGACAATCGGGTCGGACACAAGCAATCTGTGGCAGGTGTTGCCGATCCGTGACAGCTCTTGCGTGGGCGATCAGGCATCCGCGGCCAGGGTGCGCCGGGCCACCTCCACCAGGGCAAGGCGCTGATCCATCGCCGCCTTGCGCAGCCAGGTGTACGCGGCGTCCTCACCGATCCCGAGCCTCTGCATGACCAGCCCACGGGCCCGCTCGATGATCTTGCGGTCGGCCAACGACTGCTCCAGTTCCCGTGAGCGCTGCTGCTCCTGGAGCAACTGGGTGTGTCGCTGACGGGCGACAGTCAGGGCCGCGCGCAACTCCTCCGGCTTGAACGGCTTCACCAGGTAGCCCATCACCCCGGCCGCGATCGCGCGCTGGATCAATTCGGGCTGGCTGAACGCGGTCAGCATCACGACCGCGGTGGACTGTCCGGAGATGATCTCAGCGGCTGCGGCCAGGCCGTCCATGTCCGGCATCTTGATGTCGAGAAGCGCCACGTCCGGGGTCAGTTCCTGCGCGGCTGTGACAGCCGAACGCCCGTCCCCCACCACGGCAACCACCTCGAAGCCGAGCTCTTGCAGTGTCTCGGCGAGGTCCATGCGGATCAGCGCCTCGTCCTCGGCCACCAGGACCCGCAGCGTCTCATCGGGCTGGGCCATCCGTACCTCACCTTCTGTGGATCGTCCCGTCGCAGTCCAGGCTACGGTCCGCGGCTACCATGGGGAACGCACGCCCTCGTAGACCAACCGGCAGAGTCACAGGCCTCAAAATCCTGGCAGTGTGGGTTCGAATCCCACCGAGGGCACC
>DAOMFH010000440.1:0-2033 GCA_035429705.1 Actinomycetota bacterium | reverse complement strand
CTGCCGACGAAGGATTAGATTAGCCACCATGTCGATCGACAACGAGACCTCGCGGGTGCTCGACGCTCTCGAGGCCGAAGCCATCTGGGTGTTCCGGGAGACCGCGGCGGCGTTCGAACGTCCCGTGTTGCTGTACAGCATCGGCAAGGACTCCACGGTCCTGCTGCACCTGGCCCGTAAGGCCTTCCACCCCGGCCCGATCCCGTTCCCGGTGATGCACATCGACACCGGCTGGAAGTTCCGGGAGATGTACGAGGTGCGCGACCGCACGGCCAAGGAACTCGGTCTGGACCTGCGGCTGGCCACCAACCAGGAGGCCGTCGCCCAGGGGGTCACCCCGTTCTCGCACGGCGCCCAGGAGTTCACCCGGATCATGAAGACCGTCGCCCTGCGGGAGGGGCTGGACGCCGGGGAGTTCGACATCGCCGTCGGGGGCGCCCGGCGGGACGAGGAGCGGTCGCGGGCCAAGGAGCGGATCTTCTCGCTGCGCGAGGCCGGCCACCGGTGGGAGCCGCGCAACCAGCGCCCCGAGTTCTGGCACACGGTGAACAACTCCCTGACCGACGGCCAGACCATGCGGGTGTTCCCGCTGTCGAACTGGTCGGAACTGGACGTGTGGCGCTACGTGGCCCGCGAGAACCTCGAGGTCGTACCCCTGTACTTCACCCAGGAGCGGCCGGTGGTCCGCCGCCAGGGCACCTGGATCATGGTCGACGACGACCGGATGGAGTTCGAGCCGGGCGAGCAGGTGGAGATGCGCCGGGTGCGCTTCCGCTCGCTGGGTGACTACCCGCTGTCCGGCGCCGTCGAGGGCGAGGCAGCCGACGTCTACGACATCATCCACGACATCGAGGTCAACCGGCAGTCGGAGCGGGCCGGGCGGCTCATCGACGGCGAAGGCGCACAGTCCATGGAGCGCAAGAAGGCGGAGGGCTACTTCTGATGAAGGCACTTATCCGGGTCGTCGTCTGCGGCTCCGTCGACGACGGCAAGAGCACTCTGCTGGGCCGGCTGCTGGCCGAGACCGGCTCCATCCCCGAGGACCAGTTGGAGTCCGCCAGGTTCACCCGCCGCCCGGGTTCGACCATCCCGCTGGGGGAGGTCGACTACAGCCTGGTGACCGACGGCCTGGAGGCCGAGCGCGAGCAGGGCATCACCATCGACGTGGCCTACCGCCACCTCATGCTGCCCAGCAGGCGCCGGGCCATCCTGGCCGACGCGCCGGGTCACGAGCAGTACACCCGCAACATGGCGGTGGCCGCGTCCACGGCAGACGTCGGCATCCTGCTCATCGACGCCATGCGCGGCACGAAGCGCCAGACCCACCGGCACCTCACTGTGTGCGGGTTGATGGGGGTACGGCACGTGGTGCTGGCCGTCAACAAACTGGACGGGGTGGCCTACGACCGGCGGATCTACGACGAACTGGTCGGGGAGGTCTCCGACACGGCCCGGCGCATGGAGATCGAGTCGGTCATCCCCGTGCCGGTGTCCGCGCTGGTGGGCGACAACGTCCTGGCGCACTCGCCGAACACCCCCTGGTACCACGGGCCGACCCTGCTGGACGCCCTGGACGCCGCCGACATCCCGGAGGAATCCGGCGGCGAGCTCCGGTTGCCCGTGCAGACGATCATCCGCGCGAAGGGGTTCCGGGGATACGGGGCCATGGTCGCGCAGGGGATCGCGAAGCCCGGGCAGCGGGTCACCGTGGCCCAGTCGGGCCAGACGGCCACCATCGTGAAACTGCATTCCATGAAAGGGACCGAGCCGTCCGAGCCCGAGCAGGCTGTGCCGGGGGACTCCGTGGCGATCGAGCTGGACAAGGACATCGACATCGCCCGCGCCGACCTGCTGGTCACCGGGGAGCCGCCGCAGCTGGCCGACCGGTTCGCCGCCGACCTGGTCTGGATGAGTGACCAGCAACTGGCCCACGGACGCTCCTACACGCTGCGTTGCGGTCCCCTGGAGGTGCCGGCGACGGTGACCAATGTGCGCCACCGGCTGGATGTCACCAACGGCAACACGATGGCCGC
>DAOMFH010000439.1:0-2049 GCA_035429705.1 Actinomycetota bacterium | reverse complement strand
GCACGAAGGCCGCGCGGACGCCATCTTCTGCCTGGCTGGCCGGCAGTCCGGTGTCCTTGCCAGCAACCTGGGTGCCGTCTGGCATGACTGCGACAGCGATCGGAACCTTGTCCTTGCGGGAGTCGAGCAGTCGCACGCCGTCGGTCGTGCTGGTCCACGAATCCGGAATCCGACCCGCCTCTATGGCCTCATCGGTTGTGAACGGCCACGGTAGGTCCTCCGACACGTAAAGGTAGCCGGCGTTGGCGGCGTCGGTGCCGTCGCGGTTGTGCCTGGCGCGGAACACCGTCTGCCCGGACTCCTCCTTCCGCGCGACGGAGAGGTACTCCTGACCGCACTCCCGGCAGAAGGCCAGCGGATACAGGGCGTCTGTCGGCCTATGCGGCACAGCCACCTGGTAGCGGTTGGTGATGTGCCTGGTCGACTCGGCTTCCAGCGAGACGTAGACGTTGTCGCCTTTTGACAGGAATTGGTGGATGCGGAACGCGAACAGCGGCCGGTCGGTAACGGGGTGCCGGGCTCGCGACCCGGCCGAGAGCGTGTCCCGGATCGCGATTCGCGCCTGCTCGGCGGTGGTGCCGGTGCGGGTCGCGAGTCGGGCAGCAGCCTGATCGACGGTGACCGGGCGTTGCCGCACCAGCACCCCGTCTTCGGGATCTGGAGTCAGGCCGAAGGTGCTCTCCACCCAGCAGGCGAGCGGATCGGACTGGAGTGCGGCGAACGTCTTTGGGGGCGATTGGTTCACCCGTTGCGTCAACGCCGTGGTGTCCGCGTCGGGCCCGGATTGCGTGGCCCGTTCGAGGGTCTCCCCGATCACCCGTTGAGGGGTGACCTCCGCTCCGAACAGGCGGGTGGCGACCTCGGCGACCAACGCCTTCTGCTGCTGCCTGCTGCCGCCGCTGGCCATTGTCGCGGAGGTGCCGATGCACTGCAGCTCGCGAGACTGACATGCCTCGCGGACGCGGCGTACCAGCATCGCGACATCGGCGCCCTGTCGGCCCCGGTAGGTGTGCAGTTCGTCGAGCACCAGGAATTGCAGGCCATGGGCCGCCCGGATCAGTTTGTCCCGTTCCTGAGGGCGGGTCAGCAGGAGTTCGAGCATCACGTAGTTCGTGAGCAGGATGTCCGGTGGGTTGGCCAGGATGGTGCGCCGCTCATCGTCGGACTCCTGGCCGGTGTATCGGGCGAAGGTCACCAACTCCCGACCGCGCCCGAAACCGTATGTGAGGAATTTCTCCAATTCGTGCAGTTGCGAATTGGCCAGCGCGTTCATCGGGTATACGACGATCGCCTTGACCGACTTCCGATGCGGGTCGCTCTGCCGCAGGACCCGGTCGACTATCGGAACGATGTAGGCCAATGACTTGCCGGAACCGGTCCCGGTGGTCAGGACGTAGCTCCGTCCGGAGCGCGCTGTCTCGATAGCTTCACGCTGGTGGCGATGGAGGGTGATCTCGCGCGATCCGACGTCCTGCTCAGCGGTCTTGATGCGGAAGATGCGTGCGCAATCGGGGTGCAGGACGCCGTCGTTGACCGCATCCGAGATTGACCCGCCCGAGGCGAAGAACGGGTTGAGGCTGATCCAGGGGTCCGGCCACTGCTCGCCCTGATCCAGTTGGGTCTTGACGAATTCGCTGATCCGCGGGTCACGTGGCTCCACGAAACTGGTGGTGAACTCCTTGTACTCGTCCACCACTGAGTCCCGGATAGCGAAGATGTCCATTGGTGTCCGGCCTTCCCCCTTCGTCGTGACTCACAGTAGCGGCGGGGGCTGACACGATGCGGCATCGTCAGTGATGCCACGGCTCGATACCGGCGGCCAGTACCGCGCTCGGTGGCGGCGCGGCGGCGACTCTACGCCCGCCTCCAGACACGTGGGGTTGACTCATTCTCGTGGACTTCGGGTTATGCCGCTTGCGCCGCGGTGACGTACTGCGTTGCGAAATTCACGATCGACTGGGCCGGCGCCTACCCGACGAGCCGGCTACCACCGCCGCTGCGAGGCGCCGAGGGTCGTGGTGGGCATTGCCTTCCCCCTCCCCTGGGGGA
>DAOMFH010000438.1:0-2051 GCA_035429705.1 Actinomycetota bacterium | reverse complement strand
GCTTCCTGTTCGCCCGGCCGCTCAGCGCCGACCAGTGCCTGCAGATGTGGCACACAGGCGTTGCCATGCCGCAACTGCTCGCCCGGGCGTGACCCCGGGCCGCGGCGGGTCGGTTCAGACCATGCGCACGCAGACGTTGATCATCCGGGTGGGGCTGTCGCCCTGCAAGTAGGTCCGGAAGGTGGCCTTACTGATGGGTCGCCATCCCTTGATGTGCTGCCCGGCTCCGGTGCCTCGCCACTTGACTGAGAAGCGGTCGCCCGGTTCGCCGTTGGCGTTGTACTCCCGTCCCTTGAGCCGCCCCTTGGAGACCCGGCCCTTGACACAGAAGTACTCGCTGCTGAAGGCACCGACCGCCCCCACCACCTTCTTGCCGGACTTGCGCACGGCGACGAAGTCCCCGTAGTAGACGTTGCCGCTGTAGCCCACGTCCTTGACCATGTACAGGTCCCTGGTCGGGACAGCGCTCGCCGGGGTACCGGCCAATCCGGCACTCAGGACCGCCGCGACCAGTCCCACCGCCAATTTCCCACCCATACCTCCACTGTACGCTCGGGCGGGCGCACGCCGGAGTTGCCGGAGGACGGTGCGACAATTGGCACACCCCCCGATCCGAGGACTCCCTATGGCCCTGCGCAGCGACCTGCGAAACGTCGCGATCATCGCCCACGTCGACCATGGCAAGACCACGCTGGTCGACGCCATGCTGTGGCAGTCCGGCGCGTTCCGGGAGAACGCCGAGGTCGCCGACCGGGTCATGGACTCGATGGACCTTGAGCGCGAGAAGGGGATCACGATTCTCGCGAAGCAGACCGCCGTGACCCACAGCGGGGTGACGATCAACATCATCGACACCCCCGGTCACTCCGACTTCGGCGGTGAGGTCGAGCGGGGCCTGGAGATGGTCGACGGGGTTCTGCTGCTGGTTGACGCGTCGGAGGGTCCGCTGCCCCAGACCCGCTTCGTGTTGCGCAAAGCACTGTCCAAACAACTGCCGGTCGTCCTGGTGGTCAACAAGGTGGACCGGGCCGATGCCCGCATCGCGGAGGTCGTCGACGAGGTCTACGAACTGTTCTTCGACCTCGATGCGACCGAGGAACAGATCGACTTCCCCGTTGTCTACGCCAGCGCCAAAGCGGGCCGGGCGAGCCTCCAGCGCCCGGCCGACGGCTCGATGCCGGACAGCGCCGACCTCGAGCCACTGTTCGCCACCCTGCTGGAGACCGTGCCACCGCCCACCTTCGAACCGGACTGGCCGTTGCGGGCGCACGTCACGAACCTGGACGCATCCGCCTACCTCGGCCGGCTGGCCATCTGCCGGATCCACTCGGGCACGATCCGCAAGGGTCAGCAAGTCGCCTGGTGCCGGGCCGACGGCAGCATCACGTCCGCCAAGGTCAGCGATCTGCTCATGACCGATGCGCTGGAGCGCGTGCCGGTGGACAGTGCCGGACCCGGGGACATCATCGCGGTGGCGGGGATCCCGCAGATCACGATCGGTGAGACCCTCGCCGACCCCGACGACCCGCGTCCCCTGCCGGTGATCACCGTGGACGAGCCGAGCATCTCGGTGACCGTGGGCGTGAACACCTCGCCGCTGGCCGGCGGCGATGGCACCAAGATGACCGCTCGGCTGATCAAGAACCGGCTCGACGCCGAACTGGTCGGCAACGTGTCGCTGCGGGTGGCGGACACGGACCGGCCCGATGCCTGGGAGGTGCAGGGCCGGGGGGAACTGCAACTGGCGGTTCTCGTGGAGATGATGCGGCGGGAGGGCTTCGAACTGACCGTCGGCAAGCCGCTGGTGGTCACCAAGGAGATCGACGGCGCCCTGCACGAACCGATGGAGAACGTCACCATCGACATCCCGGAGGACTACGTCGGGGTGATCTCGCAACTGATGGGCCTGCGGCGCGGGCGCATGGCGGACATGACCAACCACGGCACCGGCTGGGTGCGCATGGAGTACCGGGTGCCGGCCCGGGCCCTGATCGGGTTCCGCACCGAGTTCCTCACCGAGACCCGCGGCACCGGCCTGATGCACCACCTGT
>DAOMFH010000437.1:0-2055 GCA_035429705.1 Actinomycetota bacterium | reverse complement strand
CTGCTGTCGACCATGGAACACTGCCTGCGCAGCCGCAACTACATCAACGTGGTGGTCGCGGGCAAACAACCGGTGCTGGATCTGCTCGACGCCGAACAGGCGCGACTGCACTGCACGCGGGGAATCGGCATCTTCGACTGGGCGAGCACGGACGGGGGCGGGGAACCCGATGTGGTGCTCGGCTGCGCCGGGGACGTGCCGACCCAGGAGGTGCTCGCCGCGGCGGCGATCCTGCGCGAGCACATGCCGGAACTGCGCGTGCGGGTGGTGAACGTGGTGGATCTGATGCGCTTGGTCCCACACTCCGAGCATCCGCACGGGCTGCAGGACTCGGAGTTCGACGCGATCTTCACAACCGACAAGCCGGTCATCTTCAACTACCACGGCTACCCGTGGCTGATCCACCGATTGACCTACTCGCGGGCCGGGCACGAGAACCTGCACGTGCGCGGGTACAAGGAGGAGGGAACAACGACCACGCCGTTCGACATGTGCGTGATCAACGACATCGACCGCTTCCACCTAGTCATCGACGTCATCGACCGGGTTCCCGGACTCGGCGCGCAGGCGGCCGGGCTTCGCCAGGCCATGGTGGATCGCAGGGTGGCCCACCGCAACTACATCGCCCAGCGAGGAGAAGACCTGCCCGAGGTGCGCGAGTGGGTCTGGCCGTTCTGACCCGTTCGTGGGTTGACGGGCGGTCGTGCTCGCGCATGCTGCCGCGGTGAGCACCTAGCCTGGAGCAGTGAAGGACTTCGCCGCGGCTGACGTGAGCCGCCTCTACCGGGAGGAGTACGCCCAGGCGCTCAACGCCCTGGGCCGGTTCAACCTGGCGATCTTCGGCAAGACCGGCACCGGCAAGAGCACACTTATCAACGCCATGTTCGGCAGTGCCGTGGCGGCCACCGGCACAGGTCGGCCGGTGACCACCGGTCTGGACTACTACGTACATCCCAACGGCATCCTCGGGGTGTACGACTCGCGGGGCTTCGAGACCGGGGAGGCCGGCGACCGCATCCTCGAGGCCCTCGGCGCGGTCGTCGCACATACCCGCACGGCAGACGCGACCGAACGGATCCACACGGCGTGGTACACGGTGCGCTGGAGTGACCGGCGTTTCGAGGACCACCAGGCGGCGTTCGTTCGGCATCTGCACGAACTGGGCCTGCCCGTGCTGTTCGTGCTCACCCAGGTCCCCTGCAACCGGCAGGGGGAGATCCACGGGGAGGCCCTCGAGTTCGCTTCCTACATCGCCGGGCTGGGCCTGCCGCTGGCCGCGGGTGGTCGGGTGTTCCTCACCAACGCCAGGGAGGACCCTTTCCTGTCGACGGTCGTGTTCGGGCTGCAGGAGTTGCTGGACGCCACGTTCGAGACGATCCCGGATGTGGCGGTGGACGCACTGTCGGCGGCCCAGCAACTCGACTGGGGGCGGAAAAGACAGGCTGCTGGCAGGATTATTGCAACGAGTGCGTCGTCAGCCCTGGCCACCGGCGCGACCCCGATTCCGTTTTCGGACGCCGCCATCCTGATCCCCCTGCAGATCGCCATGATCGCGAGGCTGACCGCAGCTTACGGTTCGCATTTGCCGTCGGCCCAGTTCGCGTCGCTGGTCGGGTCGCTGATGCTGTCCAGTGGGGCAACCACTGCGGGCCGCTGGATGGTCTCCTCGCTCTTGCGGGTGATCCCGGGCGGGCAACCCGCCGCGATGGTGATCTCCGGAACGGTGGCGGCAAGCATGACCACTGCCATGGGCTGGGCCTGGGTGTCGGTGCTGGAGCGCTATCTCATGCCCGGCGAGCCAATCGACGACGCCGCCCTGCGAGCGGTGTTCGTCGAGGAGTTCCGTCGCCGGTTCCGGCTCACCCGGTCTGGTGAGAAACGCTCGCAACTTCCGTCCGCTGACTGACAACCGGACTCCCGGGCGGCCTGAATCGGGTGCTGCCTTGCTGAGACGGCGCCGCCACGGCCAACCGCATAGGCACGGGCGCCGAAACGGCCGTCAGGGCCTGTCGCTGCGTTGACGGTCAATCCCTCATCAGTTCCAACAGGTTGATC
>DAOMFH010000436.1:0-2060 GCA_035429705.1 Actinomycetota bacterium | reverse complement strand
CCACCGACCCGCTGTACATCCTCTACACATCCGGCACCACCGGTAAGCCCAAGGGTGTGGTGCGCGACAACGGCGGGCACGCCGTGGCGCTGGCCTGGTCGATGGCCAACATCTACGACATCGGCGCCGGGGACTCCTGGTGGGCCGCCTCCGACGTGGGCTGGGTGGTCGGCCACTCCTACATCGTGTACGCGCCGTTGCTGGTCGGGGCCACCACCGTGGTCTACGAGGGCAAGCCGGTGGGCACACCGGACGCGGGAGCCTTCTGGCGGGTCATCGCCGAACACGGGGTCAAGGCTTTGTTCACCGCCCCCACCGCGATCCGCGCTATCCGCAAGGAGGACCCGGAAGGCGCGCTGATCGCCGAACACGACATCTCCAGCCTGCGCACTCTGTTCCTGGCCGGCGAGCGACTGGACCCGGACACCTACCACTGGTCCACGAACACCCTGGGGATCCCGGTGGTCGACAACTGGTGGCAGACCGAGACCGGCTGGCCGATCGCGGCCAACCCGCGCGGCCTGGAACCGTTACCCCTCAAGGAGGGATCGCCGTCAGTCGCGGTTCCGGGCTACGACGTGCGGATCGTCGACGGCCAGGGGCAGGAAGTCCCTGCGGGCACCGAGGGCAGCATTGTGATCAAGCTCCCACTGCCGCCGGGCACATTGCCGACCCTGTGGCAGGCCGACCAGCGCTACATCGATGGATACCTGTCGGCGTTCCCCGGTTTCTACACGACCGGTGACGGCGGATTCGTTGACTCAGACGGCTACCTGTACGTGCTGGGCCGCACCGACGACGTCATCAACGTGGCCGGGCACCGCTTGTCGACAGGCGTGATCGAGGCGGCGATCGCCACCCACCCGGCTGTGGCCGAATGTGCGGTGATCGGGGTACACGATGCGATGAAGGGACAGACCCCCCGGGCCTTCGTGGTGCTCAAATCCGGCACGCAGGTCGATCCCGACGAACTGACCACCGAGATCGTCGCCACCGTGCGCGAACTGGTCGGACCGGTCGCGGCCATGCGCGAGGTGGTGGTGGTGCCCGGGCTGCCGAAGACCCGGTCGGGCAAGATCCTGCGGCGCACGATGCGCGGCATCGCCGACGGCCGGGACGAACCGGTCCCCTCGACGATCGAGGACGTCCGGGTGCTGGAGGACATCACACCGTTCCTGCGCGGATGACCGCAGGACCGCATGACACCAATGCCCGTGTGGGCGTAGGTTGGCGGCAGCAACGGGAGGAACCGACTGTGAACACTACCCGCACTCTGGCGGCCTCGGTCGCCACCGCAGCCGTGGTCGGGGCGAGTCTGCTGGGGTCCGCTCCGGCCAGCGCCAAGCCCGCTCCCGACAACACCCTCAAGGTGATGACCCTCAACCTGTACCTCGGGGCCTCGCTGAGCGACGTGATGAACTCCGTGGGGAACATCAGCGCGTTCCTGCCGGCCGCCGCGAAGGTCTACGACACCGCGGTCAAGACTGACTTCCCGCTGCGTGCGAAATGGATCGCCAAGACCATCAAGAAGCAGAACCCCGACGTCCTGGCGCTCAACGAACTCACGCAGTGGCAGTTCACCAGCACCAGCGGAGTCGACCGGCCCAACTACGACTTCCTGCAGATCCTGCAGGATGCCCTCAAGAACGAGGGCATGAACTTCGAAGTGGGCAGCCTGTCCAACAACGCCGACATCGGCTACTCGCCGACCGTCGGCATCCCCTACTTCAATCCCAAGCAGCCCGGGTGCGACAAGTTCGCGCCAGTCGACGAAACAGGCTTGCTGCGCTGCCAGATCCGGTTGAAGGACCGCGACGCGATCCTCTACAACACGGCGAGTACCGATCTGGTCTTCACCGGGACCAGCGACCACGGCAATTTCACCCGGCAGCTGACGTTCGACGTCGCCGGGTCCGAACTGTCGTTCAGCCGCGGCTGGGCCAGTGCCGGATTCACCTACCGCGGCAAGCCGGTCACCATCCTGACCTCCCACCTCGAAGTCGAATCCCAGGACGGCAAGGGCAAGAAGGGCAAGTACGGTCCCAAGAACTGGCCGTCCA
>DAOMFH010000435.1:0-2063 GCA_035429705.1 Actinomycetota bacterium | reverse complement strand
TACTCGACGACCGGTTCGAGCGTGTGGGAGAACGCCCAGCCCACGTTCCGGACCACCGCCACCGGGCATCTCGCCCTCGGGCACAACGGGAATCTGACCAACACCCACGAACTGGCGCAGCGACTGGCCACGCTGGACACCGGGGAACTGCCCCTGGACGGCGGCCCGGTCGCCACCTCCGACACGGACCTCATCACCGCGTTGCTGGCGGCGCACCCGGGCGAGACGCTCGAACATGCGGCGATGACCGAGTTGCCACGGCTGTGCGGGGCGTTCTCGCTGGTCTTCCTGGACGAGAACACGCTGTATGGCGCACGCGACCCGCAGGGGATCAGGCCTTTGTGCCTCGGCCGGCTCGAGCGGGGCTGGGTACTGGCCAGTGAGACCGCCGCGCTGGACATCGTGGGTGCGTCCTACGTCCGGGACGTCGAACCCGGCGAGTTGATCGCCATCGACGAGAACGGGGTTCGTTCGACGATGTTCGCCGCACCCGCCCCGAAGGGGTGCCTGTTCGAGTACGTGTACCTGGCCCGGCCGGACTCGATCCTCAACGGCCGCAGCATCCACGGGGTGCGGGCGGCCGTGGGGCGCAAACTCGCGATCGAGGCGCCAGCGGACGCGGACCTCGTGATCCCGGTCCCGGAAAGCGGTACTCCCGCCGCGATCGGCTACGCACAGGAGTCGGGGCTGCCATTCGCGCAGGGACTGGTCAAGAACGCCTACGTGGGCCGGACTTTCATCCAGCCCTCGCAGACGATCCGGCAGTTGGGTCTGCGGCTGAAACTCAACCCGCTGGTCGAGGTCATCTCCGGCAAGCGACTGGTGGTGGTGGACGACTCCATCGTGCGCGGCAACACCCAGCGCGCGATCGCCCGCATGCTGCGCGAGGCGGGTGCCCGGGAGGTGCACGTGCGGATCTCCTCGCCGCCGGTGCAGTGGCCGTGCTACTACGGGATCGACTTCGCGACCCGCGCGGAACTGATCGCGCCGGGGCTGTCGGTCGACGACATCCGCTCGTCCATCGGTGCCGACTCGCTGGACTACATCTCGCTGGACGGACTGATCGCGGCCACCGGGGTGGCCAAGGACCAACTGTGCCGGGCCTGCTTCGACGGTGTCTACCCCGTTCCCCTGGCCGATCCGCACCTGCGTTCCAAGCGCGTGCTGGAGGTGACCGGGTGAGCAGTTACGCCGATGCGGGGGTCGACGTCGAGGCCGGCGAGCGGGCGGTCGAACTGATGAGAACCCGGGTCGCCGCGACGATGCGACCCGAGGTGGTCGGGGATCTGGGCGGATTCGCCGGGCTGTTCGACGCCTCGGCACTGGCCCGGTACCGGCGACCGCTGCTGGCCACCGCCACCGACGGGGTCGGTACCAAGATCGACGTCGCCCGCCGCATGGATGTGCACGACACCATCGGGATCGACCTGGTTGCGATGGTCGTCGACGACCTGGTCGTGTGCGGTGCCGAGCCGTTGTTCATGACCGACTACATCGCGGCCGGCAAGGTCGTCCCGGAGCGGATCGCGGCGATCGTCAGCGGGATCGCTACGGGGTGTGAACAAGCCGGATGCGCACTGCTCGGCGGGGAGACCGCCGAACACCCGGGCCTGATGGCGCCCGACGAGTACGACCTGGCTGGCGCGGGCACCGCCGTGGTGGAGGCCGACCGCCTGCTGGGCCCGCAGCGGGTGCGGTCCGGTGATGCGGTCGTGGCGATGGCCAGTTCGGGGCTGCACTCCAATGGTTACTCCCTGGCGCGCAAGGTCCTGCTGGGCCGCTGGCAACTCGACGGCACTGTGCCGGAACTCGGCCGCACGCTTGGTGAGGAACTGCTGGAACCGACCCGCATCTACACGAAGGACTGCCTGGCCCTGGCCGAACTGGACTTGGTGCACGCCTTCTCACACGTCACGGGCGGGGGTCTGGCCAGCAACCTAGCCCGGGTGCTGCCGCCGGACCTGCACGCCGAGGTGGACCGTACGACGTGGGAACTCCCGCCGATCTTCCGCGTTCTGCTGGACTGTGGCGTTGACCCGGCCGACGCCGAGCGGACCTTCAAC
>DAOMFH010000434.1:0-2068 GCA_035429705.1 Actinomycetota bacterium | reverse complement strand
ACCTCATCTGCTCAGTGTCCCGGACTCCCCGGGCGATTCCGCCGCGCGGTCACGGGCGGTGGCCAGTTGCTCAACCGCGCGCGCCACCCGGGCCACGAGTCGCGCGGCGTGCGCCCCCCGCCAGTAGACCTGCCGGCAGTCGACACATCGGGAGAAGTCCCGGTAGGTCCGCGCGGTTCCCGGCTGCAGGAGCGAGACGACCTCAGGCAGCGGCACCGGCTGCAGCAGGCCGTTGCAGGCCGGACACCGGGTCCAGGGGGCGAGGTCCGGTGCGAACCGGTCCAGCAGGTCGGCCAATTGCTCGTCGGGATCGTCGTGGCGGACCAGCGCACCGGCGACCAGCGCGCGGCGCCCCAGCAGGCCGCGGTCACGCGTGAGCAGCACCCGTCCCTCCCGCCGGGCCGTGTACACGAGTTCCGGGTCACCGGCCCGGTTGCTGTAGGCGGTGTCGAGCCCCAGCAGGCGCATGCGCCGGGCCAGCGCCCCGAGATGGACGTCGAGCAGGAAGCGCTCGGGCAGTCCATACTGGGGCCGCGCGACGGCGCGCACCTCGATTTCGTCACCGCCCTGCGGCAAGTAGTCCGCGGGCACCGGCAGGCCGCGCACGCGGTACTCCCCCACCTCGGTGCGCGGGATGCCCAGCGACTGCACGATGTGCACCACCGATGACACGCCGTCCACCGGGACCGCGATCGTGGCGAGCGCGCGTCGGCGCGGCAGCAGCAGGAACCGCAGCTCGGGTGCGACTCGCACCTGCGCGACGCCTCGCTGCCCGGCGCTATCCACCCACCCAGGATGCCCGCCGCCCGGGGGTCGGCGCACCGCCACGTCCCGCCTCGTCCGCCGTTTGGCCGGTCCGAACCGCCAGAATGAGCGACATGCCCCTGGCCAACAAACTGCTCTCCGGACTGGTCCGGCATCTCACGACCGATCAGTCCGTGCGCGCCGGCGTGATCACCGGGGCCTGGGCCGCGGCCGCGAGTTACTCGCGCGGACTGCTGCCGCGCACCCCCGTGCAGCAGGGGGCCGCGCTCGGGGTCAGCGTCGCGGCCTACTACGCGCTGGGTACGACCGCCTGGGCCACGGTCTCCAGCGCCGCGGCAGGAACACCCGGTCACCGGCCCGGACCCACCGCCCGGCTCGTGGCGGCCACTGTCGCCGGGGCGGGCGGCAAGTTGGGCGAGGTGGCCGTGCGACCGCGCAGTGGTGACAACCTCGCCACCGGGATCGCGTGGTCGCAGCTGAAACTGCTGTCGGTGGCCGGGCTGGCCGGTGGCCTGGTGACCATCAGCGACCTGCTCGCGCACGATGTCCTGCGCCTGCGCCGCACCCCCGGCACCACCCTGGCCCTCGACCTCGGGATGGGCGCCCTGATGGCCTCGGGCACCCTCGCCCGCAGGATGCGGCGGGCCCGCGGGTACGACGAGGACAACCGCCTGTTCAACGCCGTCAAGCAACCCGGCGCCGGCACGGCCCTGCTCGTGCGCGCCCGGACCGGCGCGGTGGCGGTCGCCACGATCGTGGGATCGACCACGGGTGTGGCGACGCTGGCCATCACCGAGCAGGCCGGCGCCCGGCTGGTGGCCGACGGCGTCGACCGGATCCTCGGAGAGGAGATGGCCGAGTTCGGTGACCTGGTCGGTCACGCGGTCATGCTGACCGGATTCACCGGGCTGGGCATTCTGGGGTTGCGGCGGGTGCGCCACCTGACCCAGCAGAAGTCGGAGGTGCTCGAACCGGGCTACGGGGAACCGCCCACCTCCCCGTACGTGTCCTGCGGGTCGAACAGCGAGATCGACTTCGACGCCATCGGCAAGGAAGGTCGCCGATTCGTGTTGATGCGGCTGTCGACCGGGGAGATCGAGCAGGTCATGGGCGGGCACGCGGCCGAACCCGTGCGGATCGTCATCCCGCGGGAAGGGTCGATCGAGCAACGGGCGGAACTGGCCGTACGCGAGTTGACCGCGACCGGGGGACTGCAGCGCGGGCTGATCTGCGTCGCCTCACCCACCGGCGTCGGCTACGTGAACTACGTGATGGCCGAAGCCCTCGAGTACCTCACCCGCGG
>DAOMFH010000433.1:0-2088 GCA_035429705.1 Actinomycetota bacterium | reverse complement strand
CCGTACTCGATCGACCAGAACGTCTGGGGCCGCGCGGTGGAGACCGGCTTCCTGGAGGACATCTGGAACGGCCCCACCGAGGAGTTGTACTCCTACACGGACAACCCGGCCGAACCGCGTGAGCCCGACGAGGTGGTGATCACGTTCGACCGGGGCCGGCCGGTGAAGATCGACGGCCGTGACGTCACCATGCTGCAGGCCATCGAGACCATGAACCGGCGGGCCGGCGCGCAGGGAGTCGGCCGGCTCGACCTGGTGGAGGACCGGCTGGTCGGCATCAAGAGCCGGGAGATCTACGAGAGCCCGGGTCCGCTGGCGCTGATCACCGCACACATGGAGCTGGTCCGGGTCACGGTGGAGCGCGACCTGCGCCGCTTCTCCCGCGGCGTCAGCCAGCGCTGGGCCGAACTGACCTACGACGGGCTGTGGTTCAGCCCCCTGCACAATGCCCTCGACGGCTTCCTCGAAGACGTCAACGCCTCGGTCTCCGGTGACGTCCGTATGACCCTGCACGGCGGCCGGGCGGTGGTGACCGGCCGGCGCAGCGAGGCGAGCCTGTACGACTACGGCCTGGCCACCTACGACTCCGGGGACACGTTCGACCAGTCCCTGTCGCAGGGATTCATCGAGTTGTGGGGGCTGCCGAGCCGCCTGGCCTTCGCACGGGACAACCGGATCCATGGCTGAGGGCACAACCGGCCAGGGCAGCCTGTGGGGCGGCCGGTTCAACGAGCCGCCCGCACAGGCCATGGTGGAGCTGAGCCGGTCCACCCACTTCGACTGGGCGCTGGCGCCCTACGACGTGATTCAGGGCAAGGCCCACGCCGCGGCGCTGCGGCGGGCGGGCCTGCTCGACGAGCCGACCTACGCCGCGCTGCGGGACGGCCTGGACCAGATCGCGGCCGAGGTGGCCGACGGGAGCCTGCAGCCGGATCCTGCCGACGAGGATGTGCACGGCGCGCTGGAACGCCGGCTGATCGAGGTCGTGGGCCAGGACGTCGGTGGTCGCCTGCGGGCCGGGCGCAGCCGCAACGACCAGGTGGCCACCGATCTGCGGCTGCTGCTGCTCGACGTCGCTTCCGCGCTGCGGGCGGACCTGGTGGACCTGTGCGAGGCGCTGCTCGACCAGGCACAACGCCACCACGCCGATCCCGCACCGGGCTTCACCCATCTGCAGCACGCCCAGCCGGTCACGCTCGGCCATGAGATCGGCAAGCACGTCCAGCCGTTCCTGCGCGATCTGTCCCGGCTGCGCGACTGGTGCGAGCGCACCGACGTGTCGCCGATGGGTGCGGGTGCGCTGGCCGGCAACGGGCTCGGCCTCGATCCGGTGGCCACCGCCGCCGAACTGGGGTTCGCGAGCAGTTTCGCCAACTCCATCGATGCCGTCACCGACCGGGACTTCGTCGCGGAGTTCCTGTTCGTCACCGCCATGATCGGGGTGCACCTGTCGCGCCTGGGCGAGGAGATCTGCCTGTGGGCGTCCACCGAGTTCGGCTGGGTGAAGCTGCATGACGAGTTCTCCACCGGATCATCGATCATGCCGCAGAAGAAGAACCCGGACTCCGCCGAACTGGCCCGCGGCAAGTCGGGCCGGCTGATCGGGGACCTGGTCAGCGTGCTCACGATGCTCAAAGGCCTGCCGTTCGCGTACAACCGTGACCTGCAGGAGGACAAGGAGCCGGCGTTCGACGCCATCGCCACGCTGCGGCTGCTGCTGCCGGCGATGACCGGCACGGTCGCCACCCTGGAGTTCCGGCCCGGGGTGGCCGGAGCGTCGACCGCCGAGGGCCATGCCCTGGCCACCGAACTGGCCGACTGGCTGGTCCGGCGCGGCATGCCGTTCCGCCAGGCCCACGAGGTGTCCGGGCGGGCGGTGAAGGCCGCGGACGAGGCCGGTGTGTCCCTGTGGGAGCTGGACCTGGCCTCGGTGGATCCGGCGCTGTCCGACGAAGCCCGCGAGGCTCTGTCGGTCGACGCGGCCCTGGCTGCACGGTCCCATCCCGGCGGCACCGCTCCGGCGGCCGTTGCCGAGCAGTTGGCGCAGGCGCGGGAGGTGCTCGCCGGGTACCGGTAGGGGACGTGGGC
>DAOMFH010000432.1:0-2115 GCA_035429705.1 Actinomycetota bacterium | reverse complement strand
CGCGTCCCTACGGCTACCTCGGGCTGGGCGAACTGGTGGTGTTCGTGTTCTTCGGACCGGTGGCAGTCTGCGGCACCACGCTGGTCACCGGGGGCACCCTGTGGCCGGTCTCGGTCCTGTGCTCGCTGGCGATCGGGCTGCTGACCGTCGCGATCCTGGTGACGAACAATCTGCGCGACAGGGCGCTGGACGAGGCGGCGGGCAAGCACACCCTGGCCGTACGCCTCGGCGACGAAGGCACCCGGCGCTTCTACGCGACCTGCAACATCGCCGCATTCGTCCTCGTGGCCTGGATCGCACTGCTGAGCACTCCCTGGGCGCTATTGGGTATGACCGGGGCGATCCCCGCCATCAAGGCGTCGCAGGACGTGATGGAGCACGCCTACGGACGCGGCTTGATCCCGGTGCTGCAGTTGACGTCGCTAGCGCTGCTGCTGACCGGCGTCGGTCTCGGTGTCGGCTTCCTGCTCTAGGTCGGCTTCCTGCTCTAGCGAACCGGACTCATCCTGCTCCAGCGGGACGTCCTCGGCCGCCGACGCGGCGTCGATCCGGTCGTTGACCCGGCCGATCGCCCGGCCCATCCCCTCACTCATCTGTGCCCGTGGCCGGTCCAGCCAGACCAGGCTCAGCGCGCCGCTGACGAGGAATGCCAGGACGAGCAGCAGGAGCCCGCGGGCCCCGAGCAGATAGAGCAGACCACCCACGGCCAGCAGCAGCGCGATCCGCAGACCCGTGTAGACGAAGAAGGCACGACCGGAACTCACCGTCCCAGCCTACGCCGGACCCGCGCCGCCGACGGCAAGGCGGTGCGGTCGCCTCGGCGCCGCTCGGCGTCCGGCGGCGTAGGATTGGATCATGCTCAGGGTGGTCTTCGCGGTCATGGCACTCGGCTTGACCATCTTCGCCCTGCTCGACCTCTGGCAGGTACCTGCGGGGAACGTGCGGGGCGGTAGCAGGTTCCTCTGGACGGTGGCCATCCTGTTGCTGCCGGTGATCGGTGCGGCGCTGTGGCTCATCTTCGGCCGAGCCCCGGAGGATGGCCCCGACCACCGGTTCCTGGGCCCGGACGACGACCCGGACTTCCTGCGCGGGATCCGGCCCCGCTAGCGGCTACAGGCCGGAATACGAGTGCATGCCGCTGGCGAACAGGTTCACCGCGAAGTAGTTGATGATGAACGTGGCGAACCCGATCAGCCCGATCACCGCGGCCCGGCGACCCTTCCAGCCGGCCGTGGAACGGGCGTGCAGGTACCCGGCATAGATGACCCACGTGATGAACGCCCAGGTCTCCTTCGGGTCCCAGCCCCAGTAGCGACCCCAGGCGTTCTCCGCCCAGATCGCCCCGGCGATGACTGCGAACGTCCAGACCGGGAACACGAAGGCGATCGTGCGGTGGGCCAGGGCGTCCAGCCGCTCGGCCGACGGCAGCCTGCCGGCCAGCCCCCGGTCCGCGGTGCCCCGGTCCTCGGCCCGCTGGCGGATCAGGTACGCGACGATCAGCCCGGCGCTGAGAGTGAACGCACCTCCTGAGATCGCCGCGGCGCTGACATGGATGACCAGCCACCACGACTTCAGCGCCGGCACGAGCTGGGCGCTCTCGGTGTACAGCAGGGTCACCGCCACGCCGAGGGTGAGCAGCACCGCGCCGACCACCCACACCCCCAGCCAGCGCAGGTCGGTGCGCGAGGCGGCGATCAGGTACACCAGGGACACGGCGATGGCCGCGGCCAGCGAGAACTCGTACATGTTGCCCAGCGGGAAACGTCCAGCCGCCAGCCCGCGCAGCACGAAGCCGACGACGAGCAGTCCCGTGGCCAACCACATCAGGGACAGGGCGATGTTGCCCGACGACCGACCGGGTTCGCAGGCGGCTCCGGGCTGCGTCTCGGCGACACCGGCCGGCCCCACGAGCACCTTCTGCTTGGCGGCCATCGGCACCCGGCGGGCGGCCAGGGACGCGGCGAAGGTGAACAGGGCGAGGGTGTACACGAGCATGGCCGAGTAGACCGCGGCGTTGCTCAACTGGGCCATCTCATTCCTCCGGCTTCCCGAGCAGTGCACTGATCTCGCGGACATCGTCGTGGACCCGCCCGCCGCCGGACTTGCTCAGCCCGG
>DAOMFH010000431.1:0-2124 GCA_035429705.1 Actinomycetota bacterium | reverse complement strand
CTGGACACCGGCGGTCGTGTCGCGAAGTTCGAGAAGCGCTTCGGCAAGCAGGCCTCGAAGTAAGTGTTCGAACGGGTCACCGCTCTCGTGGATGAGTTGCGGGAGCTCGAGTCCGCCCTGGCGGATCCGGCCCTGCACTCCGATGCGACACGCGCCCGGGCGGTGGGCAAGCGGCATTCCCAACTGCGCCCAGTGGTCGAGATCTACGAGCAGTGGCTGACGCTGGGTGAGGATGAGCAGGCGGCCCTGGAACTGGCCGAGGCCGACCCCGACTTCGCCGAGGAGGCCGCGGACCTCGCTGTGCAACGCGAGCTGCTCGCCGAGCGGCTCAGCCAACTGCTCGTGCCGCGCGACCCGCTGGACGATTCCGACGCCATCATGGAGATCAAGGCGGGGGAGGGGGGCGACGAGTCCGCCCTGTTCGCGGGGGATCTCCTCCGGATGTACGAGCGGTACGCCGCGGCGCGCGGCTGGCGCTTCGAGGTGATCGATCTGGAGGAGACCAACCTCGGCGGGGTGAAGGACGCCACGGTCTCGCTGCGCGCCAAGGGCCGCACGGAGGTTGAGGACATGCCCTTCGCCCGGTTGAAGTGGGAGGCCGGGGTGCACCGGGTGCAGCGGGTGCCCGTGACCGAGTCGCAAGGCCGCATCCACACCTCCGCGGCCGGGATCCTGGTCTTCCCCGAGACTGAGGACGTCGAGATAACCATCGATCCGAACGACCTGCGCATCGACGTGTACCGCTCCTCCGGCCCTGGCGGGCAGAGCGTGAACACTACGGACTCGGCTGTGCGGATCACTCATCTGCCCAGTGGCGTCGTGGTCTCCTGCCAGAACGAGAAGTCGCAACTGCAGAACAAGGAACAGGCCATGCGCATCCTGCGAGCCCGGCTCGTGGCGCTCGCCGAGGAGGAGAAGGCCGCGGAGGCCGCGGCGACCCGCAAGGAGCAGGTCCGCACGGTTGACCGGTCCGAGCGCATCCGCACCTACAACTTCCCGGAGAACCGGATCTCCGATCACCGGACCGGCTACAAGGCCTACAACCTCGACCATGTGCTGGCCGGGGCCCTCGACCCCGTCATCCAGAGCTGTCTGGACGCCGATCTGGCGCGGCGGCTGGAGTCGATGGAGTCGGTGTGAGCCTGCGCCGACAGGTGGCCCACCGATTGCGGACGGCCGGGGTCCCGTCGCCGGAGGCTGACGCAGCCCGGCTGATCGAACATGTCACCGGCTCCCGGGGTCCCGATCCGGGGCTGACCGTCGAGCAGCGCGCCGAACTCGATGCGCTCGTCAGCGAGCGCTGCCGGCGCGTGCCACTGCAGCATCTGACGGGCTCGGCGGGCTTCCGCTACCTGGACATGCAGGTGGGCCCGGGCGTGTTCGTCCCGCGCCCCGAAACGGAGGTGCTCGTGGACATCGCGCTGCAGGAACCCTTCGGGTCGGCGGTGGATCTGTGCACCGGGTCCGGAGCGATCGCCCTGGCGCTGGCCACCGAGACCGGGGCGCGGGTGGTAGGGGTGGAAGTGGATCCGGGGGCGCTGGAGTGGGCGCGCCGCAACGTGGCGCAGTTCGTCGAACTGGTCGAGGCCGACGTCTGCCAGCCGCTGGCGCTCGCCCCGGTGGACCTGGTCGTCAGCAATCCGCCCTATATCCCGACGGACATGGTCCCGCGCGATCCGGAGGTCGCGTTGCATGATCCGCCGACCGCCCTCTACGGGGGTGCTGATGGCATGGCGGTGATCCGCTGTGTGGTCGCCCGGGCCCGCGAGTTGCTGAACCCCGGTGGCCGCCTGCTGATCGAGCACGGGGAGTCGCAGGCTGCTGAGGTCGCGAACCTGCTGGTCGGGTTTCGTGACGTACGCAGCTGGCCGGACCTGACCGGACGCGATCGGATCACCGGTGGTAGGTGGCCCGGGTAAGGTTCGGCGGGAGCTCCGGTCGGCGGGTACGTTCGTTGGCGCCCACCATTGCACTGCTGTGTGTGTCGCCTCATGTGTGACGAAGTTGCGCTCGCGTGTGTCGCGATGCGGTTCCCCGGATTCGTGGGGCAGGCCAATTCTTGGACCGTGCTGCGCCGTTGGGGGGTGGCTGGGTGGCTGGTGCGCGAGTGTTGCGGCGTTGGGG
>DAOMFH010000430.1:0-2143 GCA_035429705.1 Actinomycetota bacterium | reverse complement strand
GGCGGGAATTCGATGTAACCAGTGATACAAACAACGCCGGAAACGGTGTCTTTCGGCGATAGAGCGTGAAACTGTCTGGCGCAGGATCAGGGCCCTGACCTGCATCTTTCGGCAACAGTCGCAAATGCCCGTTCATGAGATTGGCTCATGACACCAGTGGCAGGCGGACCCACGCTGCTGGCCCAGGGCAAACCCCACACACTCGGCGGCAGCGCGCGCCCTGGCGGGTGCGTCTGTGTGCGCCGGGGACGCCAGCACGAAGTGCCAGATCCGGAGCACCGCGAGTCCTGAGTCGGGCCAACTCCGAGGAGGAGGCGCGCAGGATTCTCGCCCCCGCCGAGGTGGGGCTCGACTCCGGAACCGAGACAACTGCGACGCGAGCCGGGTACCTCCTGGACACCACCCTGACCGAATCCGCGCACTACCCCCGCATTCGGACCTCAGGCGTCGTAGATCTCCAGCAGTTCACGCAGAAGTGCCGTCGAGATGTTGCGGCCGGTCAGCACGAAGACCACCGGCCCCGCAGCCTCCAGCTGACCGCTGAGCATCGTCGCCACCCCGGATGCACCGGCGGGCTCGACCACCAGGCCGGCCCGCATGGCCAGTAGGGCCACCGCCCGGCGGATGTGCGCGTCGTCCACGCCGAGCACCGGCACCCCGGCCGCACGGATGACGTCCGGTGAGACAGTTCCGGGCTCGATGTTGCCGGCCAAGCCGTCAGCGATGGTGGCCCCGATCTCGACCTGCACGACCTCACCCAGGTCGGCGGACGTCGAGACCGCGCGGGACTGGGCCGATTCGACCCCGACCACGTTCCAGCCCTGCGCCGATGCCGCCGCCAGGATGGAACCGGCGACCAGTCCGCCACCGCCGATCGGTACGACCACGGTGGCGGCGGCCGGTGCCTGCTCGATCACCTCCATCACGACTGTTGTCTGCCCGGCGATCACATGGGGGTCGTTGTAGCTGGACAGGAAGCGGCCGCCCTTCGCGACGATCTCCAGGGCAACCTCCTCCGCCTGGTCGTACCCGTCCCCGGCCAGCCGCAGGTCGATGTCGAAACTGCGCAGCGCCGCAACCTTCGCCGGCGAGGCGTTGGCTGGGACGACGACGGTTGCCTCCACCCCGAGCACTGTGGCCGCGTACGCCACACCGATGCCGTGGTTGCCCGAGGACGCCGTGACAATCCGCTCCCCCTCCGCGCCGTAGGCCGAACACGCCGCCAACGCGCCGCGCACCTTGAACGCCCCCGACGGGTTCATCGTCTCCAGTTTGGCCCAGCCGCCGTGGCCGTCCCGGAGGTCCAGTCGCACCAGCGGGGTGGGCCGCAGGTGCTGGTAGATCACCTCCCGGGCTGCATCCAGGTCCGCTTCGCTGACCCCGGCGATCCGCATCAGCCCGACTCGGTCCATGGTGGCTCCTTCTCGTCACTGCCGGGCTCGGACGGCCAGGATCGGCTGTGCTGTGCCGGCATCTCGGGGTTGCTCGCACAACCTATCCGGCATCCGCCTGTCAGTCGCGCAAAGCCGGCCCGCAACACGGCCTGCTCGCCGGACACAGCGTCGAGTCGATCTCAGCGGGTGACCAACCGGGCATGCCCACGTCGGGCACGGAACCGTCGGTGAGCACTGCCCGGCCGCCGACAACTTGACCCCGCCGGTCTACGCTCGGCCCATGCGAGCAGCGCTGATCAGGACTCTGGACGGCCCGGCGGCCGTGGAACCGGCCGACGTCGATACGCCGGAGGGCGGAGTCGTCATCGACGTGCACTACGCCGGGGTCACTTTCCCGGACGTCCTGCTGACCCGCGGGGAATACCAACTCAGGCCGGCACCACCGTTCATCCCCGGTAGCGAGGTCTCCGGAATCGTGCGTTCCGCGCCCGACGGCAGCGACCTCACCCCCGGTGACCGGGTTGCCGCCTTCCCCGGGCTGGGGGGTTTCGCCGAGGTGGTCGCTGTTGACCCGCGGATGGTGTTCCCACTGCCCGACGAAGTGTCCCTGGAATCGGCGGCCGGTCTGCCGATGAACTACCTCACCGTCCACTTCGCGCTGGTGCGGCGGGGTCGGCTCGTGGCCGGTGAGACAGTCCTCGTCCACGGCGCCGCCGGGGGGATCGGCACCGCGGCGATCCAGATGGCCA
>DAOMFH010000429.1:0-2151 GCA_035429705.1 Actinomycetota bacterium | reverse complement strand
AGCTACCTGCTGCTCGGCACCCCGGATCTCGGGTTCCTGATCCTGATGGCGACCCCACTGGCCCTGGCGGTGGCCACCGTGATCGCGCTGCTGCGCCACGATCTGTACGACGTCGACAAGACGTTTGCCCTGGTCGTCACGTACACGGTGATCAGTGCGGTTCTGCTGGGGGTGTTCACTGCGATCAACGTCGCCCTCGGGCTCCTTCTGGGCGGCGGTTCAACCCTCGCGGCCGTGCTGGCCACTGCCGTCTGCGCGCTCGCCCTGGTGCCACTGCGCACGCGACTGCAGCACTTCATCAGCCGACGGGTCTACCCCCAGCGGTCCGAGGTCCTGGACGCCATCGCCTCGCTGTGGAAGGGCACCGACGCGGGGACCAGGCCGCCGGAGGACCTGCAGGCAGTGCTGCGTGCGGCGATGGGTGACCAGGACCTGCTCGTCGGCTTCCGCGTCCCCGGCCGCCCCGGACTCGTGGACCCCTCGGGGACGCCGATCGAGGTGGAGTCCCCCCGTGCGGTCCCGGTGCGCCTGGGCGAGACGGTCATCGGGATCCTGTTGCCAGGATCGACCACCGCGTCGCGGGAACTGCTCCACGAGGTCGCGCGCGAGATCGCCCCGCTGATCGAGGTGGTCCGCCTGCGGCGGGAACTGGCCGACGCGGTGCGTGAGACCGAAGCGTCCCGGCGCCGCTTGCTCATGGCCGGGTACGAGGAGCGCCAACGACTGCAGCGCAATCTCCACGACGGCGCCCAGCAGCGGTTGGTCTCGCTCGGCATGAGCCTGCGACTGGCCCAGCGCCACCTCCCACCCGGGTCGGAGGATCTCGACGGTCTGCTGGACCAGGCGGTCGCCGAGCTGGGCACCTCCGTGGCGGAGTTGCGCGCCATCGCCCACGGACTCGGTCCGGCCACCCTGGGCGGTGGCCTGGCACCGGCGCTGCACACCCTCGCCATCGCCGTCCCCTTGGTGGTCGACCTCGAGCTGCAGTGCGACGGCGTACCGGACGAGGTGGCCACCACGGCCTACTACGTCGCCAGCGAGGCTCTGGCCAACACCGTCAAGCACGCGGGCGCCAGCCACGCGTTCGTGGGCGCGCAGCAGGGTGGAGGTGCTTTGACGCTGACGGTCAGCGATGACGGGCGCGGCGGGGCCAGCGCCGAACGCGGTTCGGGTCTTGCCGGCCTGGCCGATCGGGTCGCTGCCGCCGGCGGCCGGCTCGAGGTGGACAGCGCAGCAGGTGTGGGAACGACGATCCGGGCGGTGATCCCATGCGCATCGTCATAGCGGAGGACTCCGCGCTGTTCCGTGAGGGCCTGGCCAGACTGCTGGAGGACGCTGGGCATGACGTAGTCGCCAAGGTGGGTGACGCCGACGCGCTGACCAAAGCGACGCACCGCCATCGCCCCGACCTGGTCGTGGTCGACATCCAGATGCCCCCGCACGACGGCGGCGATGGCGCCCGGGCCGCCCGCATTCTGCGCGAGGACTTCCCGGACCTGGCGATCCTGCTGCTGTCCGCGCACGTCGAGACGCGCCACTCGGTCGACCTGCTGCGCGCCGGCGGCTTCGGGTACCTGCTCAAGGACCGGGTCCTCGATGTGGACGACTTCCTCGATGCGATCCGCCGGGTCGGGTCCGGCGGATCGGCGCTCGACCCGGAGATCGTGACCCAGCTGATCGGTCCCCGGCACAGCCAGGACCCCATCTCACGGCTCACGCCGCGCGAGTTGCAGGTGCTCGCGCTCATGGCCGAGGGCCGGACGAACCGTGGGATCGCCCGGCAACTGTGGCTCACCGACCGGACGGTCGAGACCCATGTCGCCAACATCATCGCCAAACTCGGCCTGGTGGCCGATGAGCAGGACAACCGCCGGGTCCTGGCGGTGCTGGCGTATCTCGGGACCCGGATGGCGGGGTAGCCGCAGCCGGGAGTCCGTTCGGGCCGGGGTCACCGTCGAGCAGGTGCAGCAACCGGCTGCCACCATGGCCGGCCGCCTGGCCCTGATCCGCGTCGACGGCCGATGTCCGCTTTCCGCGCGGACCTGACCTGGGCCGGCCCCCGTCGGGCCAGGGGAACCGGCGGAGGGTTTGATGCCCCAAGTACCGTGTGCCCATGAAGACCGCATGTGTGATCGGCGCGGGGCCGTCGGG
>DAOMFH010000428.1:0-2164 GCA_035429705.1 Actinomycetota bacterium | reverse complement strand
CAGAACGACCTGATCAAGGAGTACCTGGCCCGCGGGACCTACATCTTCCCGCCGCAGGCCTCGATGCGGCTGATCGCGGAGATGTACGAGTACTGCCTGGAGGCGATCCCGAAGTGGAACGCGTCCAACATCTGCTCGTACCACCTGCAGGAGGCGGGCGCCACGCCGGTGCAGGAACTGGCCTTCGCCCTGGCCAACGCGATCAGCCTGCTGGACCTGCTCAAGTCGCGCGGCCACTTCACCGACGAGCAGTTCGAGCGGGCCGTGGGCCGCATCAGCTTCTTCGTCAACGCCGGCATCCGGTTCATCGAGGAGACCTGCAAGATGCGGGCCTTCGGCGAACTGTGGGACTCGTACACCGCCGACCGGTTCGGGGTCAAGGAGGAGAAGTACCGCCGCTTCCGTTACGGCGTGCAGGTCAACAGCCTCGGCCTGACCGAGGCGCAGCCGGAGAACAACGCCTGGCGGATCATCCTGGAGTCGCTCGGCGTGACGCTGAGCCGCAACGCCCGCTGCCGCGCTCTGCAGTTGCCCGCCTGGAACGAGGCGATGTCGCTGCCGCGGCCGTGGGACCAGCAGTGGAGCCTGCGCCTGCAGCAGATCCTGGCCTACGAGACCGACCTGTTGGAGTACCCCGACCTGTTCGACGGCAGCCCGGTGATCGAGTCGAAGGTCAACGCGCTCAAGCAGGAGGCCGGTACCGAGATCGAGACCATCCTCGGGATGGGCGGGGTGATCCCGGCGATCGAGTCCGGCTACATGAAGACCGCGCTGGTGCGCAGCATGAGCGAGCGGATGAGCCGGATCAACGCCGGTGAGCAGATCGTGGTGGGCCTGAACAAGTGGACCGAAGGCTTGCCCTCGCCGTTGACCGCCGGCGACGACGGCGGGATCTTCAAGGTCGACGAGAAGGCGGCCGAGGCGATCATCGCCGGACTGGACAAGACCCGCGCCGAGCGGGACACCGCCCGCGCCGAGGCCGCGCTGGCGGCGCTGAAGCAGGCGGCGCGCGACGGCAGCAACCTGATGGAACCCAGCATCGAATGCGCATTGGCCCGGGTCACCACCGGCGAGTGGGCCGGGGCGCTGCGGGAGGTGTTCGGCGAGTACCGTCCGGCCACCGGCATCGAGGGGCAACAACTGGCCCTCACCGGCGACCGTGTCCAGATGCTGCGCGAGCGGATCAACACACTGGCCGAGAAACTGGGCCACCGGCCGCGGCTGGTGGTCGGCAAGCCGGGACTGGATGGGCACTCCAACGGCGCCGAGGTCATCGCGGTGTCGGCCCGGCACGTCGGCTTCGACGTCATCTACTCCGGCATCCGGCTGAGTCCCGACGAGATCGTGCAGTCGGCGGTCGAGGAGGGCGCGGATGTCATCGGCGCCTCTGTGCTGTCCGGGTCCCACCTGGACCTGGCCAAGCAGATCCTCGACGGCCTGCGCGAACAGGGCGCGGACGAGGACATCGCGGTCGTGCTCGGCGGCATCGTTCCGCCGGCCGACGCCACGGAACTGCTGTCGATGGGGATCAAGCGGGTGTTCACCCCCGCGGACTACGAACTCATGGACGTCATGGAGTCGATCGTCGAGGTCCTCGAAGACCGATGACCCTGGCCGAGACGGTCGACCGCGCGCGGGGCCTGCACAAGCATGCCGTTTCCAAACTGGTGTCGTTGTTCGAGGACGCCCGGCCGGCGGCGGCCGCGCAGCGCGCGGAGGCCCTGGAATTGCTGGGCCCGGCGAAGTCAGCGGTGCTGGGTATCACCGGCACCCCGGGGGCCGGCAAGAGCAGCCTGGTGGCGCGGTTGGTCCCGCAACTGCTGGCCGAGTCCGACCTGTCGGTCGCGGTGGTGGCGGTGGATCCGGCCAGCCACACCTCCGGCGGGGCGCTGCTGGGCGATCGGGCCCGGACCCGGTTCGCGACCGGGGAGAAGCGCGCCTACTTCCGCAGCCAGTCCAACGCCGCCGAACTCGGCGGGCTGGCCCCGACCACGTTCCAGGTCTCCCGGCTGCTCAAGCGGCTGTTCGACCTGGTGATCGTGGAGACGGTCGGGATCGGGCAGAGCGAACTGGACATCCGGTACCTGGCCGACCACGTGTACCTGGTGCTGCAGCCGCTGGGCGGCGACGAGATCCAGTTCCTCAAGGCCGGGATCATCGAGAT
>DAOMFH010000427.1:0-2167 GCA_035429705.1 Actinomycetota bacterium | reverse complement strand
AGGATGGCGACGTCTTCCTCGGAGAGGCTGATGCTCAACTTCATAGGATCATCCTACTCGAGTAGGACTGATGATGCTACTGGGGTAGTACCTCGGTTTCGGACGCAAGCAGCTCGTCCTGGGGTGCGTCAGGGGCACCGCGCAGCGCGCACCTTGGAGCCCGCATCACAGTGCCCGCGAAGACCCAGCTGAGAGTTTCGGGTTCCCACAGGGACACCGGCCTGATGGACTCCTCGATCGTCACAATGACGCACGGCGTCCGGGGGTACTTCCGGTGCGCCCACATCGACGGGCTGATCACCGCGGATCCGGCAGTCTACGCCCGGCTGCCGAAGGTGCACCGCGACGAGTCCCGCACCCACGGCCTGGACCGGTTGGAGTGATCCGGTTCCTGCAGGGCTCCCAGAGGATCACCGTCCATCACTGCGTCCGGGCCTTCCTGTTGGGCATCCATGCCCTGCGCGCTTCGGAGGCGGCCGGGGTTCGTGTCGAGGACTAGCCGACACCCTGCGCGGCTACCGGGTGCTGCATCTGGCAGGCAAGGGCAACAAGCCAGCCACCATGCCGCTGACCGTGCCGGTGCTGCGGGTTCTGGAGGCGTGCCGCGGCCAGCGCATCTCGGGGCCGCTGATCCATCGACCGGTGTCCGGCAAGCCTGTCGACCGCCGCGACGTCTATCGGATGGTCATCCGGATCGCCAAGGCCGCGAAGATCCCGCGGCACCGCGACGCGCTAGTCGCACCGTGTGCGACCACCATGCGACACCTGCCGAGCGAGGTCCTCCTCGAACCCGGCGAGGTACCGGTGCCGCTTCGCTCGGCCGCCAATTTGATGCCCCCAACCGTGCGACAGTCGCAGCACAACCGACAACCACGCGCCAATCGCGGCGGCCGGGCCAGCAGGGCCACGACCCACGGACGGCGCTCGCGGCTCGCGCGCCCACGACTGGTGCGGCGTTGAGGGGTGTCCGTTCACGACTGGTGCGGCGTTGGGGGTTTGACCCCCCGCACACCCCCAACCGCGCAACAGTCGCGGCGAGCAGGCGGCCAGGCCAGCACCGGGACAGCCGGGCCGCGCAGGTCCCGCTTGCCGGGTCCGGTGCACCTGCTTCACGACGGCGCTGAATCGCGGCCGGCGTGGGCTGTGTTCCACTCGGGGTATGGCGTTCGTCGTGGTCGGTGGCGTCCCGGGCTCGGGCAAGAGCACCGCGATGCTCCCGTACCGGAACGTGCCGGGCATCCATGTTGTCGATCCGGATCGGTTGCGCCCACTGCTGCGGCGCCGCCCCCTGGTGCATACCGTCCATCAGGCGCTGGTCTGGGGGGCGGTCCTGACCGGCCCGTCGTTGGTAGGCACGCTGCTCATCCAGGACACGGCCACCCGGACGCGGCGCCGCGAGGCGCTGCTCCGTGCGGCCCTCGCCCGCGGGTGGGACACCCACCTGATCCTGATCGACGTCACGCGGGAACAGGCTCGCGCAGGCCAGGCCGCGCGCGGCCGGATATCACCGCCGGCCGCCTTCGACCGGCATTGGCGACGCTGGACACGGCTGCGGGACAACCTCGGCTCAGTCGGTGTAACCGCGGAACTCGTGACGCGCGATGAAGTGGCAGGAGTTCTCGAGCAGATCCTGCGGGATGCAGGGGTGCTGTCACCCCAGTCGTGACAGTTCGAGGCGGCGTTCCGGCGGGACCGATGATCGTCGACAGGACGCGGTTGGGTCCTCGGCGAGGCCATGCGGAGCAGGCCAGCCAAACGGCGGCCCGTACTGGTGGTGCAGTTGGACGACTACAGCGCCAGCGCTCTCTCGACCGTGATCATCGTCGTGCTCACCATCCAGCACCGCCCTGGCCGCGATGCCCGGCAACGTGTTCGTCCCGGCGACTGCCAGCGGCCTGCCGCGGGACTCGGTCGTCAATGTGACCAGCCTTGCGTTCACTCACGAATTCAGTCCGCCACCGCCTGACTGCTGAACGGTCGCCGGGCTCGCACCGGACACGGTCCAGACCGGCTGGACGGGCGTCGGTCCCAACCGGTCGAACCGGCAACGAAATCCCCGCGCATGCGGGGAGGTCAGCCTGACGGTCATGTCCCCTGGAGGGGACGAACTACCCCCGCGCATGCGAGGTCAAGGAGCCGCTCCGCAGGCCACGATGACCGCCGCAGC
>DAOMFH010000426.1:0-2175 GCA_035429705.1 Actinomycetota bacterium | reverse complement strand
GCGGAGGCGTCGCCTAGTCCGGTCTATGGCGCCCGCCTGCTAAGCGGGTTTGGGACTCAAATCCCATCGCGGGTTCAAATCCCGCCGCCTCCGCGCATGAGACAGGGCCTCGGCGCAAGCCGGGGCCCTGTGTCATGTCCGGACGGGGGCCATGGATTTGGGAGGAGTGAGGCCGTCAGGCCGAGGGACGGTTCCCGCCGCCTGCGCCGATCGGCGTTCACGGGCAGCGACCGGCAACCTCCTTGGCCGATCTGCCACGATGTCGCCTGTGAAGTGGGTCAAGCGGATTCTGATCACCCTCGGCGTCCTCGTCGTACTGCTGGTTCTGGCGGTCGCCGGCATCCTCTGGTACCTGCAGATCCCGACGACGGCTCCGGGGATGGCGGCCAAGGCGGTCTGCTCGGCCACGTTCGTCGCCGGTCGCCCGGCCGAGGCAGATGTCCTGATGGACACCGACGTCAAGCCGGCCAGCCCGGCCCTGTTCGGGCTGGTGACCACCAGTATCAACACCGACGAGCACTACGTGACCGGCAAGTTCCTCGGGATGTTCAAGCGGCAGGCGTCGCTGGTGACCGATCGCGGCTGTGTGCTCGACGCCCCCGCCGACCCGACCGCGGTCCCGTATCAGGCGGCTCCTGCCGATCCCGCTGCCTGGCCGCAGGGCGACGCGGCGTTGCCGCAGTCCCAGTGGCCGGCCGGCGTCAAGGCGGCCGCACTCAAGCAGGTCGTCGACGACGCGTTCGCCGACTCCGGGGATCCGCAGGGGGCCAATGCCCGCGGCGTGGCCATCGTGCAGAACGGCAAGCTGCTGCTGGTGCGCGACGGCAAAGGTTTCGCACCGAACACCGCGCTGCACGGCTGGTCGATGACCAAGACGGTGGCCGGCATGCTCGCCTACAAGAAGTTCAGCGAGGCCGGGATCGACATCGAGACGCCGGTGGTCGACGCGTTCCCTGAGGGTAAGGCCCCGGAGTGGGTGGCGCAGTGGCGCCAGGACGAGCGCGCGCAGATCACGGTGGCGGACCTGATGTTCATGCGCTCCGGGTTGAAACTCGACGAGGGCTACGGACCGGGTAGCGACGTGCTGAACATGCTCTACAACCAGCCCGACATGGCGTCCTGGGCGGCCGGCCACCCGTCCGAGTACCAGCCGGGGACCTACTGGGAGTACCTCAGCGCGGTCTCCAACATCCTCGCCCAGGTCGTACAGGCGCAGTTCCCCACCGAGCAGGCGTACTGGGAGTACTCGAAGACCGCGCTGTTCGACCCGATCGGGGTGAAGACCGCGACTTTGGAGACCGACGACGCCGGCACCTGGGTGGGATCGTCCTACCTGTGGGCCAGCGTCGGGGACTGGGCCCGGCTCGGGCAGATGATGCTCGATGACGGCGACTGGCAGGGGCAGCAGATCCTGCCTGCCGGCTGGTTGAAGCTCGCCGGTACCCCGGCCATGCCCGACGGCGAGGGGGCCGGGTACGGCGCCCAGACGTGGATTCCGGCCAACCCCGTCGGCGGCGAGTGCAAGGGGACGCCGGGGATCCCAGTGGACACCGTTTCGATGGAGGGCCACTGGGGCCAGATCGTGGCCATGGTGCCCTCACGCGACGCGGTGATCGTGCGGCTGGGCTGGACGTTCAACGGCACCGACGCGTTCGACGGGTGCCAGTTCGTCAGCGACGTGCTGCGCACCCTGCCGCAGGGCTGAGACCGCTACGGTGGCCCAATGGACGTCACCGGGGACCAGGCCACCGTGTTCCTGCATCAGACCATCCCCGCCGTGGGCCGGCTCGGCGTGGTGGTGGAGGAGTTCAGCCCCGGCTTGGTGCGGTTGTGCGTTCCGATCGAGGGCAACGGCAACCATTTCGGCACCATGTACGCCGGTGTCCTGTTCACGCTGTGCGAGTTGCCCGGGGGACTGCTGCCCGTGGGAGTCCTCGACCCGACCAAGTACACACCGATAGTCACCGAGTTGGACATCCGCTTCCTCGCCGCTGCTCGCACGGACGTGAGGCTGGAGGCGCGGATGGACCCTGCGGAGTTGCAGGCCCTGGCCGAACAGGCGGACCGGGAGGGCCGCGCCCGGTTCACGCTGGAACTGCACGCCGAGGACGCGGACGGGCGCACCGTGGTCAGCAGCACCGCTCACTACCAGTTGCGCCGCAACCGGGGCTGAGT
>DAOMFH010000425.1:0-2184 GCA_035429705.1 Actinomycetota bacterium | reverse complement strand
GACATGGAACTCACCTGCTTCGACGTGACCACCGAGGGCAAGGTCGCCCACGTCCGGTTGAACCGGCCGGACGCGCTGAACTCGATGACCCCGGCCTTCTGGTCGGAACTGCCGCGCCTGATCGACGAGTTGAGCGACTCCGGCGAGGTGCGGGCCATCGTGATCTCGTCGACCGGCAAGCACTTCAGCGCTGGCATGGACCTGTCGGTGTTCACCGAAAGCGGGGTGTTCTCGGATGCCGAACCGGGTCGGCGCAACGCGGGACTGACACTGCTGGTCAAGCGACTGCAGGACAGCTTCACCGCCCTGGAGCGGGCGCGGGTTCCGGTACTCGCGGCCGTGCACGGGGGGTGCATCGGGGGAGCGGTGGACATGGTGTGTGCCGCCGACATGCGCTACGCCTCGGCCGACGCCTTCTTCGTGGTGCAGGAGACGAACATCGGGATGACCGCCGATGTGGGCACACTGCAGCGACTGCCGAAACTCATCCCGGACGGGGTGGCCCGGGAGTTCGTCTACACCGGGCGGCGGATGAGTGCCCAGCGGGCGGCCGAGGTGGGCCTGGTCAACCAGGTGTTCGACGACCACGAGAGCCTGGTGGCCGGGGTGCTGGAGATCGCCGCGGAGATCGCCACCAAGTCGCCGCTGGCCGTCTGGGGGGCCAAGGAGGCCCTGGTCTACGCCCGCGACCACGGTGTCACGGACGCTCTGCACCAGATCTCGACCTGGCAGTCAGGTGCGTTCCAGCCCGCCGACCTGATGGAGTCGTTCGCGGCGAAGAACGAGAAGCGCGCCCCCCAGTACCAGGACCTGCCGGCGGCCCCGTCCGGCATCTGAACTGCGACAAGGGTGCGGCCCGACGGCTAGGGTCGGGGCGTGAAGACCCTGCTGATCGCCGCTGCCGCCGTGCTCGCGCTGGCCGGCTGCTCATCCTCACCGGCCCCAGCACCGGCCCCAGCGCCGGCCACCGCGAGTCCGGCCACCCCGAGTTCGGAGGCCAGCATGATCGGACCGATCATGGTCGATCCCGCGCAGACCGAGGTCAGCGCAACCGTCGGGCGGTACCTGGCGTTCAACGTCGGCGACGACCCCGGACAGTGGCAGATCACCTCCAGTGACGAATCGGTCGTCACGGTGCAGGCCGGCGGGGAACGCGACGGCGCGGTGTTCAACCCGGGCGGGCAGGCCGTCGGGGTCGGGCAGGCCACGGTCACGCTCACCGCGGGCAAGAACGAGCAAGAAGTCCGGATCACGGTCACGGACTGACGGGTATCGCCCGGTTCGCCCGGGTGGGCGTGGCAGTATGGTGACGCTTCCACTGAAGGGGTACTCCATGCGCCGTTCGCTGCTGCTGTCCGCCGCCCTGCCCGCTGTCGTCGCCTTGTCGCTGGCCGGTTGCGCCAGTGAGGCCGACACCGCCTCAAGCGGGTCGCCGACTCCGAGCACGAGTCTGGATTGCACCGCTGAGAACCTGCAGACGCTGACGCCGGGCACCTTGACGATCGGGACCGACTCGCCGGCCTACCCGCCGTACTTCGAGGACGACGACCCCAGCAACGGCAAGGGCTTCGAGTCGGCCGTCGCCTACGCGGTGGCCGGTGAGCTGGGCTTCGCCGATGACCAGGTGACCTGGGTGACGGTGCCGTTCAACAAGTCCTACGCACCTGGTGCCAAGGACTTCGACTTCGACATCAACCAGATCTCCATCACCCCCAAGCGGCAGAAGGCGGTCGACTTCTCCGAGGGCTACTACACGGTCAACCAGGCCGTGGTGGCGCTGAAGGATTCCCCGATCGCGAATGCCACGACGCTGGCCGAGTTGCAGAGTGCCAAGTTGGGCGCTCAGGTCGGGACCACCAGCCTCGACTTCATCACTGAGGAGATCCAGCCGTCACAGGAGCCGATGGTCTACAACGACACGAACGATGCCAAGAGCGCGCTGGAGGCCGGGCAGATCGACGGGATCGTGGTCGATCTGCCGACTGCCTACTACGTGACGGCGGTGGAGTTCGACAACGCGAAGATCGTCGGGCAGTTCCCGGCCCAGGACGGTGCTGAGCAGTTCGGGCTGTTGATGGCCAAGGGCACCCCGCTGGCGCCCTGCATCAACCAGGCGATCACCGCGCTGAAGGACTCCGGCGAACTGCAGCAGATCCAGGACCAGTGGCTGGTCGGCAAGGACGC
>DAOMFH010000424.1:0-2187 GCA_035429705.1 Actinomycetota bacterium | reverse complement strand
GATGCCCTGCTCGATGAGGGCCACCACTTCGCCCGGCTGGCGCCCGCGCCGGTTCTTGTCCTCCCGCAGCACGACGGCATCGAAGTACTCGGCCGCTACCCTCCCCAACTCCACGATGTCCTCGTCGCGGCGGTCCCCGGCGGTTCCGAGGACACCGATGCAACGGCGGCGGGCGATGTCCTGGTTGCCCTTGGACAGATCCTCCAGATACGCCTGCAGGAACTCCCCGAGCGCCTGCAGGCCGGCGGGGTTGTGAGCGTAGTCGATGAAACCGTGGATCCCGTTGACGTCGATGTGGTTCAGCCGACCGGGGGCCGAGTCCCACGTGGGCAGGAAGCCCGTGAGCCCCGCCCGGATGTCGTGCAAGTGGGCACCCTGCGCGAAGGCGGCGCCGGCTGCGGCCATCGCGTTCATCACGTTGAACCGGGCGCGGCCGTTGTAGGTCGCCGGCAGCCTGTCGCAGTAGGTCAGCCGCATCGTGCGACGGCCCTGCCGCAGGAAGATGTACTCGCCGCGGTCGTCCTCGTCGAGCAGGACCGCGGTCCCGCCGCGCCGGCAGTGCGCCTCCGCCAGTTCCCGTCCCTCGGCGCCCGGCTGCCCGAGGCTGAACCAGATGATCTCGCCGCGGCACCGGCGGCGCATCTTCGCAACCAGCGGATCGTCGGCGTTGAGCACGGCGTGGCCGCGCCGGGGGACCGCCTCCACCACCACCGCCTTGACGTCCGCGAGTTGGTCGAGGGTGTTGATGCCGCCGAGGCCCAGATGGTCCGGGGCGACGTTGGTGACCACGGCGACGTCGTTGCGGTCGTAGCCGAGGCCCTCGCGCAGGATGCCGCCGCGGGCCACCTCCAGGACCGCGAAGTCCACCCGCGGGTTCTGCAGCACCATCCGGGCGCTCTTGGGCCCCGACGCATCGGCTCGGATGATCAGTCGCTGGTCGATCGTGATGCCGTCGGTCGAGGTCATGCCGACCTTGCGGCCCATACCCTTGAAGATGGCCCCGACCATGCGCGCGGTGGTGGTCTTCCCGTTGGTCCCGGTGACCGCCACGATCGGCACCCGGGACGGGGCACCGGCGGGGAACAGGTTGTCGATCACGGCCTTGGCGACGAACTGCGGCTCGCCGACCGTGGGGTGGGTGTGCATGCGGAAGCCGGGGGCGGCGTTCACCTCGCAGATCCCGCCGCCGGTCTCCCGGACGGTTTCACCGATGTCCGGGCAGATGAAGTCGATGCCGGCCACGTCCAGGCCCACGACGCGCGCTGCTTCCTCGGCGATCTCCACGTTGTCGGGGTGGGCGTCGTGGGTGCGGTCGATGGAGATCCCGCCGGTGCTCATGTTGCCCGTGGCCGCCAGCATGACCTCCACCCCGGCCGGTGGGACGTCGTCCATCCCGAATCCCTGCTCGGCCACGAGGGCTCGTGCGGCGTCGGTGATCCGGATCCGGGTCAGCACCTTCTCGTGGCCGACCCCGCGCCGGGGGTCCGCGTTGGTGATCTCCACGAGTTCGGCGACCGAGTGCCGGCCGTCCCCGACGACCTGCGCGGGCACCCGCTCGGCGACCGCGACCATGTGTCCGCCGATCACCAGGACCCGGTAGTCCTTGCCGGAGTAGTAGCTCTCCACGATGACCCGTCCGTTGCGGGCCTGCTCCTTGGCCACGGGGAACGCCTCGCGCACTTGCTCGTCATCGCGCAGATCCAGTTGGACGCCGCGGCCGTGGTTCCCGTCGGCGGGCTTGACCACGACCGGGTACCCGATGCGCTGGGCGAGTTGCACGGCCCGCTCGACGGTGCGGCAACTCTGCGACTTCGGGACCGGCAACCCGGCCGCACCGAGCAGGCGCGCGGTGAGCTCCTTGTCGGATGCGACGTCCACCGCCAGGGCGCTGGTCTGCGACGTCATCGTGGCCCGGATGCGCCGCTGGTGGACCCCCTGCCCGAACTGCACCAGCGACCCGGTGTTGAGCCGGATGAAGGGAATGTCGCGGCTGGCCGCCTCGTCGACCAGTGCCTGGGTGGAAGGGCCGAAGGCATACCGCTCGGCATCGAGCAGGAATCGCTCGAGTTCGTGTGCGAAGTCGAAGTCCGGATCCGGCACCACGAGGTGGTTGACCAGCCTGACCGCCAGGCGCCCGGCCTCGACCCCGACCCGCTCGTCGTGGTAGCCGTAGATCACGTGGTACTG
>DAOMFH010000423.1:0-2191 GCA_035429705.1 Actinomycetota bacterium | reverse complement strand
GCTTCGCCCGGGAGGTCGCCGATTCCCTGGTGTTCCTCGACCACGGCGTGGTGGTCGAGGCGGGAGACCCCAACGAGCTGCTCGACTCCCCCGCCCACGAACGGACGAAGGCCTTCCTGTCCAAAGTGGTCTGAGAGTTACGGCGCTTCAGTCCACCGCCTCGGCCTGCTGGGCCAGGTGTTCTGGATCGCACAGGATCAGGTCCCGGCGCCCAGCGCGGGTGATGGTTCCGGCCCTCACCAGGTCGGCCATCCGCCGGCTCAGGGTCTCAGGGGTGGTGCCCAGGTAGGACGCGATGTCCTGCTGCGCTACGGGCAGCTGGACGCGCAACCGCCCGTCCGGGTCCGTGGTGACGGGCAGTTGCAGCAGGTACGCGGCCAGGCGGGCCGAGACGTCGCTGCTGCTGATGGCCGCGAGAAGTCGCTCGGCGGCCAGCAGGCGTTCAGTGGTGGTCTGCAGCATGCGCAGCAGGATGTCCGGGAACCGGTGCACCAGTTGCGTGAGATCCTGCTGTTCGAACACGCACAACGTGGCCGGAGTGTCGACGTAGGCGAAGTGTTCCGGTGGTCGGCCGAGGATGAACGACGTCTCCCCGATGTAGTCGCCGGGTCCCAGGATGCGCACCACACGCTCGCTGCCGGTGGGCTCGACGTGGACGACCCTGATCCGTCCGGTGAGCACGATGACCAGGCGCTGGGTCGGCGAACCGGCGACCTGGACGCACTCGCCCCGGGCCGCGGTCATCGGATGGCCGAGTTCGCTCACGCTGTGGCGCTGCTGCGCGCTGAGCCGGGCGAACAGCGGAACGCTGTCCAGGGGCGTCGGGGCCCCTTCCACGTTCCCGGTCACGAACCGGAACGCGCGGGACGGGGCGCGCCCGGGGCGACGGGCCGGGGCGCATCCTCGGCCTCGCGCAGATGCGCCACGCACATTCCCGGGGTGACGAACGGGTCGAGTCGGGACACCTCGAAGGGTGCATCGAGGGCGGCCACGAGCCCCTGCATCATGCCCAGGTGAATCGCGCAGACCACCTCCGGGTTGGCCTCGGCCACTTCCCGGAACGGGCAGTTGTGGATCTTGATCTCGCGCGGCTGCCGCTTCGGGTGCGGCTCGGGGTAGAAGCCCATCTGGTCGAGCACATCGAGCAACTGCCGCCGCGCCGCGGTTCCGGAGGAGGTGAAACGCGCCGGGACGGGTTCGGCCAGTGTGCGACCCCAGGCGTTCCCGCTGTGCCGGGCCGCACCGACCGGGTCCGCGGCCTGGGACGCCAGTGAACTGGCCAGGGCCGCGGCCAGCAGGCCGTAGTTGCGGGGTCCGGCCCGCAGGGCCAGGGTGGTGGCTTCATACGTGGTGCGGGGCCGGCCAGGGCCGCGGCCCGGGGCCGGATCGGGCTCGCGGCCGGCCCGCACAAGACCCAATTCGCTCAAGCCCTCCAGGTGGAACCGAACGGTGTTCGCGTGCAGACCGACGATCCGGGACAGTTCCTCGACCCCCAGCGGCACGGCGGCGGACTGTAGCGCCCGCAGCACCTCCGCCCGGCTGTCGCCCAACTGGATTCCATCGGGCGACTGCACCGATTCGCGTCCGTCCCTCGCCATATTCCGCCCTCCGGACATCCTTCGTCGCCACCGGTGGCGACCGGCGACTCCGCGATTCTACCGGCAACGGCGCCTGCCCGGGATACGCGAGATCATCACCGCCGGTACGGTCCGTGGCGAGCGAAGGCGCGTGGCGGACTGGCGTCAGGGACGACCGATGCGCACCTGCCAGGTCTCCGGGCCTTGCTCGAGGTACTCCCAGGTGAACTCCCCGGCGTGTTCGGCGGCGAACTGGTAGTACAGCGGCTTCGGGTCGTGGTCGTTCACCAGAACGAAACTCTCCCCTTGCGCCAGACCGCCGTAGGTCTGGAAGATCAACTCATGCCGCCGTGCCGGTGGTTCGGTACGGACATCGAGTTCGGTCATCTCGTCACTCCTCCCGCCCCCTGCCGCCTCTGCGGCCCGGGGCACTGGTATTTCTCCTACAGGGGTTGTAAGAATTACTTATCACACACTCATCGAAGAGGAGATCACCGTGACCTACGTCATCGCGGAGCCGTGCATCGACGTCAAGGATCGCGCCTGCGTCGACGAATGCCCCGTCGACTGCATCTACGAGGGCGAACGATCCCTGTACATCCACCCGGATGAGT
>DAOMFH010000422.1:0-2193 GCA_035429705.1 Actinomycetota bacterium | reverse complement strand
TTCCCGGTCGGCGACCAGATGTGGCAGTACCCGCCGCTGGTCGGCCCGCTGCTCGCTGTGGGTGCGCTGATCCCGCCGAACCCCACGCTCGGCCTGGTGCTGCTGATGCTCGCTTTCGATACGACCACGTTCGCCGTACTCCTCCGGCAGCATGAACGCGGCGGCTCGCTGGAGGGACCCTGGGCGTGGGTGGCGGCCGGCATGCTGATCGGGCCGGTCTGGCTCACCCGGTTCGACGTGGCACCCGCACTGTTCGCCGTCCTGGGACTGCTGGCCGTGCGCCGCCCGATCCGCGCAGGCGCACTGTTCGCCGTGGGCGCCATGTTGAAGATGTGGCCCGGGCTGCTGCTGCTGGCCGTTCCCCGCCGCGGGTTCGGGCGTGCGGTGCTGGCCTTCGGCGCAACCTCGCTGGCGATCCTGGGGGTCCTGCTGCTGGGGATGGACGGGGCCGGTTCCTTCGCCTCGGAACAGCGGGCGCGCGGCCTGCAGGTCGAGTCCGTACCCGCATGGGGATTCCTGGTCGCCCACCATCTCGGCTGGACGCGGCACTTCGCCTACCGGTACGGGGCGATGGAGGTGATGGCGCCAGGCGTGGAGGTGGTGGCCCTGCTCGTGACGGTGACCACGGTCCTGGGACTGGCGGTTCTGGCGCTGCTGAGGTGGAGCGGCCGACTGGACCACGCCGCACCCGCGGACATCGCTTTGGTCGTCGTGTTGTTCTCGATGGTCACCTCGCGGGTGCTGTCCCCGCAGTACCTGATCTGGGTGGCCGCGGTCGCAGCGGTGTGCCTACTCGATCCGGGCACCCGGATGCGCCCGGTGATCGTCCTGCTACTGCCGGTGGCGGCCCTCGGGCAGATCCTCTACCCGATGCACTACGACTGGCTGCTGTCCGAAGGCCTCACCGGGCTGGTTCTGCAGAGCATCCGCATCCTGCTCCTGCTCGCGGCCACTTCCTGGGGGTTCGCCCGGCTACTGCGGGCCGGCGGTGCCCGCGAGGTCGGGATCGACACCGTCGAGCAGGTCCGTCAGCCGGCCTGACACCTTCGGCCAGGTCCACTGCTGCTCGACCCAGCGCCGGCCCTTCCGGCCCATGTCCCTGGCACGGGCCGGATCACCCAGCAACTCAGCCACCCGTCGGGCAACGGATGGGACATCACGGCCGTCCACCACGAAGCCGGTCTGCCCGTCCAGCACCGCGTCGGGAGCACCGCCCGAATTCCCGGCCACCACCGGCAGCCCGATCGCGCCGGCCTCCAGATAGACGATCCCCAGCCCCTCGACATCCCAGCCGCGGTTGCGGGTCCGGCATGGCATCGCGAACACGTCACCGGCCGCGTAGTGGGCGGGCAGCGCCTCCCAGGGCACACCACCGGTGAGAACGACGCTGCCGGTCATCCCCATCTCCGCGACGAGTTTGTCCAGGGTCGAGTGGTAGGGCCCGCCGCCGACGATGAGCAGGGCTGCGTCGGGCACTTCGCGCTGGATCGCCGGCAGCGCCCGGATCAGCGTGTCCTGTCCTTTGCGGGGCATGAGCCGGGAGACGCACACCACCACCGGCCGGTCGGCCAGTCCCAGGCTGGCGCGCAGAGCCAGCCCCTCCTCACGCACCCGCGGGTGGAACGTCTCGGCATCCACCCCCGGAACCAGCCGGCGCATGCGGGACGCGGCATCCGGGCGCAGGGCGGATGCGATCCTCCGACGGGTGTACTCCCCCAGGTAGGTCAGCGTGTCCACCGAGTCCCCGATCGAGCGCAGTACGTTCCTGGCCCCGAAAGTGCTCGCCCACGCAGCCTCGTGCCCATGAGTGATGGCCACGATCGGGTCCAGACCCTGCGAGCGCAGCCGGGGGGCGAGCAGTCCGAGCGGTGCCGCCGCCCCGAACAACACCCTGGTGCAGCCATGATCGGCCGCGATCCGGCGTGCCTTCGCGAGGGTGAGCGGGTCGGGCAGCATCAGCGAGGTCCGGTGTCTGATGACCGGGAAGGGCTGCTCGGCGTCGAACTGGGCGGCCCGCTTCCAGGCAGGTGCATAGACGACAACCGAGTCGGCCGGCTGCTGAAGGAGAACCCCGTGCACAAAAGCCTGGATGCCGCCTGCGCGGGGCGGGAAGTCGTTGGTGACGACCAGCGTCCTGCTCACCGTGTCTCAGAGTCCCGGACGCCCGGCACCGGCGAACTCCGCCATGAACTC